>CAYTSZ010000055.1:0-11206 GCA_964440635.1 uncultured bacterium | reverse complement strand
ATAGGGGTTACTTTTTAAAGGTCAGAATAAATCAAGGGAGGTTAAATTATGGCGCGGCGGGATATGGAAATAAATCGTGAAATTGACAGGGCCCTGGTCAGGCAGGATGTGAACACCAGAAAGCTAAAGTGGCGCACTGTTGGAAGCCGGATTAATTTTATCGGAGAGCTTACCAAAAGACACGGAAAAGAGATCGAGGACAAAGATGAAGTCAAGCAGCTCGACAAGCGTATTCGCAGGATTGACGGAGTTGTTACGGTGGAGTGGGATTTGAAAAACTGGAAAAAGGAACATGGTCAATGGAAAAAAACCAAAGACAAGAAAGACAATATGCGCAATCAGGTCCGCGCCCATAAAAAAAGTGGTATAAAACTGGACTGGTGATCTTATGTTCTATCTGAAGCTGTTAATTTTTCTATTTGTTGCCGGGTCGTTTAATGTTATCGCTATGCTTCTGGCCCATACAGTTCCCGCTTTGAGTGGTTTTCAGCGCGAGGCTGTGTCGGTAACTGCAGGTTTTTTACTGATGGCCAATGCTATTTTTCTTTACATTCTGTTTTTCAGGTTAAACTGGCTCAGCAAATCAGACCGGTATAAGAAATTTGAAGATCTGCTGGATAATTCGGATGAAATGAGCGAGGAAGAATTTGAAAAGGCCGTTAAAAAATGGAAGGATAGAAGATAAAAAATGAAGAAAATAACGGTTAATGATATAAAAAGAAGTGAGAAAAATTTAACCTGTTTGACCTGCTATGATTACCTGACCGCACGGATTATGGATCGTGAAACCGATCTGGATATGATTCTGGTTGGTGACAGTCTTGGTATGGTGGTTCTGGGTTACGAGAAAACAGTCCCGGTTACACTTGAGGAGATGATCCATCATACTGCCGCGGTCGGCCGGGGAGTTGAAAGAGTTTTTTTGGTGGCTGATTTTCCCTACCTTGAAATAGCCCGATCCACCGACCGGGTGGTAGAAGCTGCCCGACGTTTAATGGCGGAAGGTGGAGCGGAAGCGGTGAAAATTGAGGGCGCCGGCCCGAGAGTTGAAAAAATAAAATATCTTGTGGACCACGACGTGCCGGTTGTGGGTCATCTGGGATTGACGCCGCAGTCGGTAGATGCCCTGGGTGGTTGGAAAGTTCAGGCGAAAGCAGAGGATTCCATCCGCAGGCTGGGTCGAGACGCCCGTGATCTGGAAGAAGCCGGCGTGCTGGCCGTGGTACTTGAATGTGTCCCGTCAGAGGTTGCGGAAGAATTAACTGAAATACTTTCTATTCCTACAATCGGAATTGGCGCCGGGCCCGGCTGCGATGGCCAGGTGCTTGTCTGGCAGGATATGATGGGTTTAACAGGCGAAACGACACCATCTTTTGTAAGAAAGTGGGGTGACATGAAGCAGATACTTCGAGAGGGAGTAAACTCTTTTTGCAATGAGGTTCGAGAAAATTCATTTCCCTCGCAGGGAGAATCTTTTTTTCTGAATGAGAAAATTAATTCCGAAGAGTTAAGTAATCTGCTTCAGCAGTAAAATGGAAACATATAAAGAAGCAAGTAAAATGAGGGAAGCTGTAAACAGTGCCCGCTGCGCAGGACTTGAGGTGGGGTTTGTTCCTACCATGGGTTCTCTGCACGAAGGACATTTCCAGCTAATTCGACGGGCGGCAGAGGAAAATGATCGGGTGGCAATTAGCTGTTATGTTAACGCCCGGCAGTTTGATACGATGCAAAGTGCTGCCGCTTATCCGCGTGAGTTGGAAAAAGACCTTGAGCTGGCCCGCAAAGAAAAAGTTGATTTTGTTTTTTCCCCCTCGGACGATGAAATGTATCCGCCCGGCGATTGTACTTCGGTCGTGGTGGACAGTCCGGTTACCCGCTGTTATGAAGGAACGATCCGTCCTAATTTTTTTCAGGGGGTAACAAGAGTAGTGTCCAGGCTGTTGAACATTGTCCCCGCAGACAGAATATATTTTGGCGAAAAAGATCTGCAGCAATTAATTGTCATCAAACAGATGGTCCGGGATTTAAAATTACAGCATGAAGTAATCCCGGTGCCTGTTCAACGTGATGAACGGGGTGTGGCATTCAGTTCCCGAAACAGGAAATTCAGCCAGGAGGACTGGGCTGTGGCTCGTCGTGTCCATAAAATAATGTCTGATGCCAAACAGGATGCGGATGATATTGGCAGGCAGGAACTTTTCAACAGGTATGTACCACGGCTGGAAGATGCCGGCCTGGAGCTACAGTATCTGGATGTAGTGCGTTATCCGAATTACGACCCCGCCTGGCCGGCAGACAGCACCGCTGTATTAATACTGGCCGGCTATATAGGAGAAACAAGATTGAAAGATAATCTGCCGCTTCATGTGGACAGTATTGGCGAACTGGAAAAAAATTGACATTTTCTGCGGAAGAGAGCCAGTGAAATGACAGAAGAACTGTTTGAAATCACACCGCTCGAAATCAGTCCCCTGGCCGCCGAGAAAAAGGAGCTTGAAATACCTGATAAAGCAGATGTTGTTTTAGAAGATTTGTCCAGCCAGCAGTTAACTGATTTTTACTACCGGATGCAATTGATAAGACGTTTTGAACAGCGAGCTTACCAGGTTTATCTGCAGCGTAAGATAGGGGGGTTCTGTCACCTGTACACCGGACAGGAGGCTGTGGCAGTAGGAGCATTCAGTGCGATAGAACAGGGGAAGGATTATTCTATTACCGCTTATCGTGATCACGGATACGCCCTTGCCGCCGGGATGGAACCAAACAAAATTATGGCCGAGCTTTACGGAAAAAAAACAGGCTGTTCCGACGGCAAAGGCGGTTCCATGCACTTATTTGATCTTGAGAAAAAATTCATGGGTGGTCATGCCATAGTTGGCGGTCACATCCCGCTGGCCTCCGGGTTGGGTTTTGCTGTCAAATACCGCGGGGAACAGGCGGTCGTTATCTGTTTCCTCGGAGATGGCGCGATGAATCAGGGCGCGGTGCATGAGGGGATGAACCTGGCGGGACTTTATGGACTTCCGGTTATATTTATCTGTGAAAATAATGGTTACGGGATGGGCACCCAGGTCAAAAGAGCCTCGGCGGAAAAGCGTCTTTACCGCCGGTCGGACGCCTATGGGATACCCGGTTATCGTGTGGATGGACTGGATGTTCTGACTTCCTACACGGTTTTTAAAGAGGCTGTAGAAAGATGTCGTGAAAATTCAGAACCACTTTTTCTGGAATTAAAAACATATCGCTACCGGGGGCATAGTATGTCAGATCCGGCTGAATATCGCAGCGATGAGGAGTTGGAGGAGTATAAAAAACAGGATCCGATTGAGAGATTAAAAAAACAGCTTCTAAAAAAAGAGATTGTCAGCGAGCAGAAACTCGAAGATGTAGACGAAAAGATTGAAGAAGAGATTGAGGAAGCGCTCAAGTTTGCTGCTGATAGCGAGCAACCCGCTGATTCGGAACTTTACGAGGATGTTTATGCTTCTTATCCCCGAAAATTGAGTAAAAAACAGTGAGGAGTTCGAGGTCTGATGGCTGAAATGGAATTTCGCCGGGCTCTTGGCCTGGCCATTGAGGAAGAGATGGAGCGCGATGAGGATGTATTTTTAATCGGGGAAGAAGTAGATGAATATAATGGTGCTTACAAGGTCAGCAAGGGCCTGGGAGAAAAATTTTCTGATTTGCGGGTAGTGGATACTCCGATAAGCGAAAATGGTTTTGCAGGTCTGGGAATAGGTGCGGCAATGGCCGGACTGAGGCCGGTGGTAGAGTTCATGACCTGGTCTTTTTCTCCCGTTGCTTTTGACCAGCTTGTTAATAATGCGGCTAAAATAAGTTATATGTCCGGCGGAGAGATTTCATTACCGATAACTTTTCGCGGCCCGTCGGGGGTAGTTCATCAGCTTGCGGCTACCCATTCGCATGCAGTGGAAGCCTGGTTTGCTCATGTGCCGGGTTTGAAAGTGGTTGCCTGCAGCACACCTGAGCAGGGCAAAGGGCTCTTAAAATCAGCTATCCGGTCCGATGATCCGGTTTTGTTTCTGGAAAGTGAAAAAATGTATGGTATGAAGGGTGAGGTTCCTGAGGATCCGGATTTTACTCTACCTCTGCACAAAGCGAAAAATTTTCGTGAGGGAAAAGATGTAACGATATTATCCTACTCCAAGCGGTTGCATCAGGCCCTGAAAGCGGCTGAAAAGCTGTCCGAAGAGGGGATTGAGGCCGAAGTTATTGACCTGGTTTCTCTGCGTCCGCTGGATGAAGAAACCATCTTTGAATCCGTCCGTAAGACCAACAGGCTCATAACCGTGGAAGAAAGCTGGCCCACTGCCGGTATTGGTGCGACGGTGGTTGATCTTGTCCAGCGACGGGAATTTGATTATCTGGATGCCGAAATGAAACGGGTTACTCTTGAAGATGTACCGATGCCCTATAATGAAAAACTTGAGGAACTGGCCCAGCCTGATGTGGGAAAAATAATAAAGGCAGCAAAAGAAACATTATATATTGATAGTTAATAATTTAACCGGAGGTTAAATAACAATGGCTGAGAAAGTGCTGATGCCCCAGCTTTCAGATACCATGGAAACAGGAATTATTGTTGATTGGAAAGTGGAAGAAGGCGATGAGGTAAAAACCGGTGATATTTTAGCCGAAGTGGAAACCGATAAAGCAACTATGGAGTTGGAAGCCTTTGACAGCGGTGTGTTGCTTAAAAAAATGGTGGCAGAAGGTGAGGAGGTTCCCACCCAGGAACTGATAGCAGTTATCGGAGAAGAGGGGGAGGACATATCTGATTTAATTGAAGTTTCCGAAGAAACCGGTGGAGAGACAGAAAAAGTAAAAGAAGAGGACGAGGCAGAAAAGGGGGAAGAAGCACAGGAGGAAGAGAGCGAAGAGCAGGAAGAAGAAACTTCCGAACAGTCCTCCGGTCGCGGTGAAGGGGGAAGGATTCGGATCTCGCCGGTGGCCCGTAAAATCAGCGACGAACATGGTATTGATGTTTCAAAAATAGAAGGCAGCGGAAGCGAAGGAAGAATCACCAAAAAAGATGTCGAGAAGGCTATTGAGAGTGGTGTCACCGATAAAACCGGAAAAGCACCTTCAGAGGCTCTAAAATCAGAAAAAGTAGAGCTTTCTTCTATGCGCAGGACAATTGCACGACGCATGAGTCAGTCCAAGCGGGAAATACCTCATTTTCATCTGCAAACGGAAATAGACATGGAAAATACAGTTTCCCTGCGTGAGGATTTCAGAGATGATGAACGAGAAGTTTCCTACAATGATTTTATCCTGCTTGCGGCCGTAAGGGCGTTACTTGAGGTATCGGAGTTGAATGTTTCCTACGAAAAAGATTACCTGCAAAAATATGGTCATATAAATCTGGCTTTCGCTGTTGCCCTTGAGGATGGCCTGATTACACCGGTGATAGAAAACGCCCAGAACCTTAATCTGTTGGAAATTCAAAAGGCCAGCCGCCGTCTGGCTGAAAAAGCCCGGCAGGGCAATCTGAACCCTGAACAGTATAATAAAGGAACTTTCACAGTCTCCAACCTCGGGATGTACGGGATTACTAATTTTTCTGCTGTTATTAATCCTCCCCAGGCCGCGATACTGGCCGTGGGGGCCGTGGAGGAACGTCCGGTTTCTCGGGATGGCAAAATTATTTCCGCCCCCCGGATGTCCGTAACGCTTTCCTGTGACCATCGTGCTGTAGATGGAAGCCAGGGAGCCCGCTATCTGCAGGTTCTGAAAGAACTTCTGGAGCATCCCGGCAGGCTTGTGTTTAGTTAAATATAATTAGCTGAAAGGAGAATTTATTATATGTTAACGGTAAAACAATATTACGGTGACCCCGAAGTGCGCCAGCGGATGCTGGAATACAGTGGCTCCAGGAGCGGTAAAGCGGAGGATGTTACTGCTACTTATCTGGTGGGTTTTGGGCCCGCTTTTCTTTACCGTGACCGGCCTTACGAATCGGCTCCACCGGACTGGGGATTCAACTGGTTTACAGAGGAAGGACTGGATATATTTCGTTCACCCTGGGATAGTGAGGCGTTAATGGCGGTATTTGATGTTGAATATGTAAATCATGACGATTCAGCTAAAATGTATCGCAATCCGGAATACGGATTTAGCCGTCTGGAACCGCTGGTCGAGCTGGCCCGGGGATTTTTTAAAGGTTATGGCCTGGAACCGATGATATTAATTACCGGGCAGGGTTATCATTTCTCTTTTCAGATAAGCAAGAGTTCTAAAGCCTATGAAAGGCTGGCGGATCTGGGTAATGTGCTGCCTTCTCTTGCCGGGAAATATTCTCAGCAGGAACCCGAGTTGACACTTCAAGAGGGCGCGGCCTACGATGGACTGGGTCGGGTTTTTGAGTTTGTTGTGGGAAAATTTATTGAAGAGGGTGGAGGGGGTTGTGGAATACCTCTGACAATCGGGGATCCGGTCCCCGGACCTTCGTTTGAAGGACGCGAGCAGATCAACCTTGATTTAAGTGCTTTTGCCGATCCTTTGTTTATGCGTGATGTTCGGGTTGCATTCAGTTCCCATCAGAAACATCGGGTCTATAAACATAAAGTTAGCGATTATATTTCCCGCACGGTTCCCCCGCAGTACACCATTCCGCGTGGAGATTTGAATTTGCGCCAGGCATTGGATATGCGCCGTAATCCGGAAGCTGTTCAAGATTACGCCCGGCAGGTTCAAAGCTGTCTTGTTCCGGAGGTGGATGAAGCTTTTGATAGATTAATTGATGATTATCTGGCCTCGGAAGTATATGAGGCTCACCGGGAGTTTGATTCTGGTTTTCAGGACCCACATTATTTTTGGCCCCAAACTTATGATAGGGTAAGCTCACAGGATCTGCCCCACTGCCTGGGAGAATCTTTACGGGTGCCCAATCCACGATTGCTTGAACCAACCCATATTCAGACTTTTGTCCGCTGGTTTACTGATCGTGGCTGGCATCCACAGGATATAGCGGGACTCATCCGCAGTAAGTTCGAGCGTAATTACCGCTGGGATGAGGACTGGTATCATTATGATGCGGCAACCCGGGCCGCCACCTGGGTTCGCATGTATTACACACTGATTGTTAGCGGTCGTGATCAGTACACGGATATGAACTGTATTTCCTTTCAGGAACGGGGAATCTGCACCCGTCCTTTCTGCGGCTGGAATGTCGGTTCACGGCCCGCCCACGAGAGCTGATAAAAAAATGAAAACGATTGGATTTAATACGGGTATTCGCTACGACTGGCATGTACTGGATGTTCTATCTGTATTTGAAAAAAACGGAGTTGAACAGGTGGAACTCTGGGGAGCGCCTCCCCATGCCGATCTGACTGACATCCGGCTTATTCGCCGCCTGTCCGAAATTCAAAATAACAGCAGTATTAACATTGTTGCCGTTCATCCGCCGGCCCGGGGAGTATGGGATATAGCCTCTCCTTCCGCCGAACAGCGCAGGGGTGCCCGAAAAAAATTAAAAAGGATACTGGATAATCTGCTTCAACTTGGTGTTAACAAACTTGTTTTGCATCCCGGTGAACACCGCCCGGATAATAATTTTAAGGCTAAAGAGATGCTGAAACATTCTGCGGAAAGTTTGAATATTCTGCTGGAACATATTGAAAAGCGCGAGCAGATGCTGTGTGTGGAGAATACGCTTCCCCATCATATAGGTGGCAGGCTGTCGGAACTTATCTGGCTGGATGAACAGACGGGCAAAAAGTTCAGTTTTACACTCGATACTTCCCACGCGGCCCTCGGGGGCCAACTTATCAGCGAATATGTTAATTATTTTGGTAACCGGCTCCGGCATACACATCTGAGTGATAATTTTGGAAAAAATGATGATCATTTAACCCCCGGTGACGGCAGCCTTGATTTTCCGCCCCTGCTCCATATGATATCTCAGCGTTCTTTTCTGGATTACTGGATGCTGGAAGTTCTGCGGGCGCCTGGAATTGAACGCCTGGAGGACTTAATTGTGTATTCCCGGGACAAATTTTCGAAACTACTTTCCGAAACTTTTGCTAGGCCTCACGGTGATCGTGTGAGCAGGATGAGTTAATATTTCAGTTTAAAAAAGGTGATTAATTATGAAAGATTTAATTGTGATTGGCGCAGGACCGGCCGGATATCCGGCCGCTATCAGGGCCGCCCAACTGGGAGCGGATGTTCTGGTTGTTGATAGAGGTGAGCGGCCCGGGGGAACCTGTCTGAACTGGGGTTGCATCCCGACCAAGACTCTTTTGCATATGGCTGAAAAGTATCATGCCATCCGGATCGCTGGCAAATACGGGATTGAATCTTCCGGTGTGGATGTGAACTGGGAGAAAATGATAACTGAAAGCCGCAAGGTTGTCCGCAAGCTGGGTAAGGGGATTGAGGGGCTGTTTAAAAAAAATAATATCGATTATATTCAGGATACGGCCCGGATAGTGGATAGCGGAAAGATTGAAACCGATTCCGGTAAAACTTTTGAAGCTGAAAGAATATTGATCGCGACCGGTGCCAAACCCCTTTCCGTCGGAGGAATAGAACCCAACGGCAACAGAATCATGACCAGCAGGGAAGCGCTGAGTTTAAAGAACCGGCCCGAAAGCCTGCTGGTTATTGGCAGCGGTGCGATTGGGATAGAGTTTGCCTCTTTCTACAATACGTTTGGAAGCGAAGTAACTGTGGTGGAGATGAAGGACAGGATTTTGCCCGTTGAAGACGAGGAAATCTCCGAGCAGCTAGAAAAAGAACTTACGGATCAGGGTATTAAAATTCTCACTGCTACAAAAGTAAAAGAGGTCAGTCAGGAAGAAAAAACAGTTAAAGTTGAAACTGAAAACGGTGAACCTCTGAAGGCTGATGCCGCCCTGATTGCGCTTGGTGTTCAGCCGGCGCGAGATAATCTGTGGTCTTCAGACCTTGAAATAAAATCTGACGAGAGGGGCTGGATTGAAGTGGATTCCGAATACCAGACCAGTCTTGAAGGAGTGTATGCAGCCGGCGATATCACCGGCGCTCCCTGGCTGGCTCACGCGGCCACCCATGAAGGTATCGAGATGGTGGAGAAAGCTTTTGAGGCCCATAAGGAAAGCTCACTTCCGGAAGTAATTCCCGCCTGCACTTTCTGTCGTCCCCAGGTGGGCAGCGCCGGGCTGACGGAGAAAGAAGCGCTGGAGGAATATGAGCAGGTCCGGGTGGGTAAATTTCCATTCAAAGCACTGGGCCGGACAGTGGCCAGCGACGAAACAGAAGGATTTGTGAAACTTGTTTTTGCCGGGAAATACGATCAACTGGTTGGGGCACATGTCCTCGGGTCGGAAGCCTCGGAACTTATTGCAACCCTGGCGGTTTCGATAAGGATGGAAGTAACACCCGGGGAGTTAGTCTCAACAGTGTTCGCCCATCCAACCCGCTCCGAAGCAATCCACGAGGCTGCTTTATTTGCCCTGGAAAGACCTCTCCATATCTGACGGAAGCAGAAGGTAATATCAGTTTAAGGGGCAACCCCCTCCCGCAAGAAAAAATATTCCGTATATCGATTCACATTATCTTCCACCATCGCCGTCATTTTGACCCCCGAGCCGGGATCCAGTGAGTTTCGGTTTTGGTTCTGTGTTAAGCTGTGAATCAGAGCAAATAGAAAAAAGCATTGGCTCGCAGATGAACGCAGATTAACGCTGATACAAGAGGGTAAACCAAAACAGGAGAAAAAGTAAAGGATTTATATAATAAGAATGGAATTTTTTTGAATTTAATCTGCGTCCATCTGCGATAATCTGCGAGCTAAAAAGGTTTCAATGTTTTAATCTGTGAACTGGTTTCAGTGTCATTCCGGCCCCGAGCCGGAATCCAGAGGTTCCACCCCCGCCGTCGTTGTTGTCCGGCACTCAATCGGGGAGTTGCTGAAAAGTCACAGGGTTCCCACTGGTTGTTCCCGATTGAGTGCTGGATGCCCCAATCCATTTTGAAGATACCACAGATTCCGGGTCTGCGGTCACTGGGTTCCCTTGTCCGGACATGACGTTGGAAGGTTTTGAATCACTCTGAAACAGCCTTGTTTATACTCCTGAAACTACGTACAATTTAAACAGTAAATACGGTAAAAAATAATTTTTACTCAGTCAATATCAGCCTCAGGGGGGCAGGTGACCAATATTTATTAAACTGAGGAGGTTAGCAGATGAGTCCAGAGAAAACTGACAAACAGGCCAAGTCTCGTCAGATATTCGAATCCTTCCGGGACGTTATTATGCTGATAGGCCCCGAGGGGTATTTAGTTGAATATCAATAGTTTGTACACTATAATTAGCATAGAACAAAGGTATAGGATTTTTCTCTAATGATAAAATATACAGAGCATTTAAAAATCAGATTAGAAATGAGGAAAATTCCTAAAAATTATCCGGAAAAAATTTATTCTGCTCCAGACAAAAAATTTTATGATAAAAAGGGAAACAGGAAAATTGCGATTAAGCAACTTACATATAAAAACAAAGAGCGGCATATGATGATTGCTTATGATGAAAAAGGAGTTGATGTTGAAATTGTCACTATACACCCAATTTCAGAAGAAACGATTATCAACAGAGTTGTAAAGGAACGGTGGATTATAAATGAGTGAAAAGTATTTTTACGATCAGGAATCAGACTCGATTTTTATTTGTATTCATGAAGGCGAAGAAGAGAGGTTTGAAGAAATTGTTCCGGGTGTGAATATTGAATTGGATGAAAACGGTGAAATTCTTGGCGTAGAAATCCTCAATGCCTCTCGTTTTTTAAAGGACAAGGATATCAAAGCAGCTTAGAATGACATCTTTTCTCTTCGTTTTATACAGGGCGGGGAGAATGAGTCAGAGAGATAGGGTGTCTACGCTCAAGAACCGCTCAACTCCGGGTTATTTTTCCAGTTTGATTTTCTTCGGTCAGGTGGTTTTTAATCTTCAAATGCTTCCTGGGTTTTCTGGGCCAGGTTTTTCCCGAACTCCCGGCAATCTGCCATTTGCATTTTATTCTCTCAAGGACTTTTTCTATTCCTGAATCCTGAAAGTGTTCCTCTATCAGAGCCACACCCGGAGATACGGAAAACTTTCTTGTCGCCACCCGGGAAGCTGATAGTCTTGTAGCGGATGAGCATATCGATGCTGAGGACAGGGAGAACAGAATGCGCCTGGTATCCTATTTTGAACTAATC
>CAYTSZ010000054.1:0-11404 GCA_964440635.1 uncultured bacterium | reverse complement strand
TTTTAAACCTGGATGATGCGGTTCCGGCATCGCTTGTTTTTTTAAGTCGTGCCACCAGCCCCTCAAAGATCGCATCCGTTTTTTTGCTGGTGGTAGTTTTTGCCCCGCTGGTGGAAGAAATAGCATTCCGGGGTTATTTTTATCCCGCTTTACGCCGGCAGCGGGGACATCTGATTTCGGCAGTAATATGTGCCCTCGTTTTTGCTACTTTTCATTTTGAGCCCCAGTTTATACTGTCCTATTTTGCGATTGGATATTTTCTCTGTCTGGCCTATGAGGAATCGGGATCTATTATAGCTCCTGTTTCTCTGCATGCGTTTCATAATTTCATTTCTCTGCTTTATTTTTATGCTTGGGTTTAATTATTTTTTTGAACGACGAGGGGTTTCAACTGTAAGCTTTTGGTTGCATTTTTGTGCTTTGGTAAATATAGTTTTAAAAAAGAAAAGGAGTGGTAATCATGATTACTATAAGAAAGCAGATCTCTATATTTCTGGCAAACAAGCCGGGTACTCTGGCTGATGTCTGTGAGGATCTGCACGAAGAAAACATCAATATTCTGGCTATGACTGTTTCGGATACAGTTGATCATGCCGTGGTAAGAATGCTGGTCGATAAACCCGGTGCTGCGGTTCATTTGCTGGAGAATAACGGTCTTTTAGTGGTGGAGAATGATATCCTTGCCGTTGACCTGGAGAATAAACCGGGAGCACTGGCCGAAGTAGCCCGCCAGTTGTCGGACAATGATATCAACATTGAATACGCGTATTGTACCGGCACGCCGGCACAAAAACAGGGTCTGATGGTTGTTCGTACAGCCCGGCCCGATGAGGCTCTTTCACTTCTGGAGGAATAACAGTTGATTCCCCGGCAGGTGGCAGTTTAACTTAAGTTCGGGGAACTATTGAGGGAGGTACATCAAATGCTCAAGCAACTTCGAAGCCGGCATAGTGACAATTATTCCTATGTGGTTTATGACGAAGAGACCCGTGAAGCTGTTCTTATTGATCCGGTGGCTACGGAGCGGGTCAAAGAGTTTCTTCTGGAAAACAAACTGGATCCGCGCCTGATTATTAATACTCACGGTCACGGCGACCATACCCAGGGGAACAGTTATTTTCAGATTAACATGGGAACCGAAGTTTTCTGTCATCCTCTGGCCAGAGGATCGGTGGGAAAGGTAGATGCGACTATCGACCACGGTCAGAAAATTCAAGTGGGTTCTGAAACACTGGAGGTAATCCATACTCCCGGCCATACGGACGGAAGTATCTGTCTGCGGGGTGAAGATTATCTTCTCAGCGGTGATACGTTATTTATTGCCGGCTGTGGTAATCCCGGTTTCGGTGGTGACACCAAAAAACTGTTTAAGTCTATAAAATTTAAACTAAAACCGCTGGAAGGTGGCCTGGAGTTGTATCCGGGCCATGATTATGCGATTCGCAACCTTGAGTTCGCACGGGATATTGAACCGGCGAACAAACTGATTGAACGTAAACTCAAACAGGTTAGGGTTGCTAAAATGGATGGAGAAGAACCGAAATCTTTACTGGCTGAGGAAAAAAAATACAATCCATTTTTCCGGTTCGATGATCGCCGGTTTATCGGCCGGTTGGAAATACATGAATCCGGGGATGAGCTTCCGTCTGAATGTACTGACTGGGATGTTTTCAAACATACCCGGGAATTACGTAACAAGTGGTAAAGTTTGTTGATTATAGTTTGCAAAAATTAATACTGTTGGAGCATCTCTGCTAATCTTTAGCCGGTATTTTATTTGTTTGAGGGTCTTATAACCAGGGAGGATATGAGTATGGAAAAATTGGATGTTTTATATCGAAGTGAGGAAGTCAGTTTATACAGTGTGCAGGATTCCGACAGCGGTGGAGTTGAGGAGTATGTTTTTTCCACTCCGGAAACCCGCACGGTTTGTAATACACCGGAGATGGTGGGAATTAATTTCCCCCGGAAGATGCGCAGCGCTCACCGTAAAGTTATGGAACTTGAGCCTCTGAAATCCACCCTCGGAGTTGTTGATGACTTCCAGGCTTGCGTCATGCATTTTCTTCGCGGTGGACTTAATTTTCAGGTTCGTGAAGCCCTGGCCGATGCCTATGGTTTTAATCGCCATTATTGTTCTTATATGACTTCCCAGCGTTACCAGCGCGGAGAACGCTGGAAAATAAAACAGGATCAATACCGGAAGTTGAATTTTAATCCGCAGTCCACTATTTTAATCGGAGACTGTATTGCCACCGGAACCACTATGGAAAACGGTCTCCAGGTTGTACTTGAATGGGCCCGTGAGAATGACCGTCCTTTCAAGAACCTGGTTGTATTTACTATCGGTTGTGACCGGGGCCGTAAAATTTTAAAAGAGTATCATGAGGATTTGAAAGATGCTTTTGAAGATTATGAAAGAACTATGCTTTTTTATGCGGAGGGGAAACTTGGTCTCGCCAGTGAAGAACGGGGTCTGACCATAGGTCTGCCGGGAACTGATTTACTGCGCGAACCGGCTTTGCTTGCGCCCGAGTTTGAAAAAAGTATTTACGAAAAGTTTCACGTCCCGGTCGAGCGCTGCGCCATCTACGATGTCGGTGCCAAGTCCTTTGAATACAGGGTGCACATAGAAGATGTTATTGAATACTGGCAGCAGTTAAAAGAGTCGGATCTTACTTTACTCGAGGCTTATCGCGAGCGCTGGTCCGAGAAGGATTACGGGACCGCAGAAGAGCTTTATAAAGCTCGCCGGAAGGTGTGGCCATTTATCAAAGAAGAAGAGATTGAAGCCCTGCACGCTTGTTATATCCGCCGCTGGTCGGAAGAGATGAGCGAAGAAGAGGCAGATACCCACGAGGCGCTGGTTGAGCTGGCCGATGAGCGTCTTGCCGTCCTGGAGGAAGTGTTGAATGGTAGTTGAACTGCCGGCTTTGCTGCGGGAGTTTCCACCCCACCTTTTAACGCTTGAATTTCTGACTCCCGATCAGATTAAAGGTATTGTTGATTACGCCGCCCGTATTGAACTCGCCCGGCAGCTTTCGTCCTCTGTAGTCGGAGTCAATGAATCATTTTCTTCGTTCTGTCTGGAAGCAATCCGGCAAACCGGTGCAACGGTCGAACCAATTGAAATTGATGATAAATCAGGAGATTTAATGCGCCCGGGTTCCCTCGCAGAATATGACGTTATACTACTGGATGGGTTCAGACATGTTTTCCTGGAAAAACTTGCCCGTTTCAGCAGTGCTTCCCTGGTTAATTGCGGTTCGGACTGGGCCGACCCGCTGTCTGCGCTCGCGGGTCTGTTCTACGTGAAAAGAAACGAAATATCCGCCGAAAAATTTTATTTACAGCCGCCGGCATCCCCTTACCGCAGCAGCCTGTTAAAATTATGCGCTTCGATTGATATTCCCGTGGAGATCCATGCGCCATCCGCCGAAGAGAGTATTATCATCGAAACTCTACGCCAGCGAAATGCAAAAATAAATATACTGCCGGAAGGCAAAGATTCCGCGGCCAGAAAATTCCCCGATTCAGCGGCCGTCCGAGAAAACCAGAGGCGAATTTTGCAGGCAATTTTGTTTGTGTACGGATGATAACACCCGGGTAATAGAATTCAAAACGATGGTGCAGGAGCCGAAAATATTCAATTAGTCCAGGTAACCAAGAGATTTCAGTCGGTTTCGCACACCTTCTATCTCCTGGTGGGTAAGAGAGGATTCATCTCCTATATCGCCGGAAGCAGCAATATTTCTCAGCACATAAACTACAAATTCAGTAACTGAAGAAAAACCGGTTCCTTCAATTTGCTCCTGCAGGGATTCATACAGCGGCCGAGGTATTTTTATTGTGGCTTTGTCACTCAATATACGATACTCCTTTCAACTAACTAAATAGAGGTTATGGTAGTAATTCAAGCTGTTTGTATGGAATTGTTATTTATTTGTCCCTTCACAAACTCTTTTGTTAATCTATGTTCTGGATTTTTTAAAACAGAATCAGCCGGTCCTTTTTCAATGATTTCTCCCAGGTACAAAAAGACAACGTAATCTGCGAGCCGTTCGGCCTGGTGAAGCAGGTGTGTTACCATTATGATGGTGTAATCAGTCTTAAGTTTGAGCAGTGTTTCCTCTACTTTTTTCGAGGATATGGGATCCAGGGCCGAGGTGACTTCGTCGCAGAGGATCACTTCCGGTTCAATAGCAAGTGTGCGGGCCAGACAGAGGCGTTGAATCTGGCCCACGGATAGTTCGGCAGCCGGGGAATGAAGCCGGTCCTTGACTTCCGTCCATAAATTTACTTTTCGCAGGTAGGTCTCAACGAGAGAGTTAAGTTCATAAGAAGAATAAGAGCTGTGGATTCGCGGTCCGTAGGCCACGTTTTTGTAAATCGACATGGGCAGTGGGGTCGGTTTCTGGGGGACATATCCTATTTTTTTTCTGATTTCAGGAACTGGCAGCGAGGTTTTGTAAACGGGGGTATTCCCCAGGTGGACTTCGCCTGATGTTTTTACGTCCTGGTTTAAATCGTGCAGGCGGTTAAGAGATTTCAAAAGTGAAGATTTACCGCAGCCGGAAGGACCTATGATCGCGGTCAACCTGTTGCGGGGGAAATTTATATTTATATTTTTCAGAGCATAATTGTCCGGGTTCTCCCGGGTTCCCGTATAGGTCAGATTGAAATTTTTTACGCTAATTGCTGGTTTTCCTTTCATTTTTAGCTGCCTCCTGGAATATAACGTGAAAATCTTTTTGCAAGTAGTTTTGAGATTATAATTAAAATTAATACCAGGGTTATGAGAAGAAAAGAGGCCGCGTAGGCATCTTTTCTTACGCTTGGATAGGGTGAGGTTGCCTGCTGAAAGATCAGAATCGGAAGAGTCGTTGCGGGATCGTGGATGCTGGTGGGAATGGCAATACTGCCGCCGGCGGTAAAAATGACAGCGGCGGCGTCACCAATTCCGCGGGCCAGTCCCATGATTATTCCGGCGCTGATCCCCGGCAGGGCTGAGCTAATAATTATCTTCATCGTTTCAAACCGGCTGGCTCCCAGCGAATAGACTGATTCTTTCGTTTCTGTAGAAACACCTCGCAGGGCTTCATCC
This sequence comes from uncultured bacterium, assembly GCA_964440635.1. Lineage (GTDB taxonomy): Bacteria > T1Sed10-126 > T1Sed10-126 > T1Sed10-126 > T1Sed10-126 > CAYTSZ01. The sequence continues at coordinate 6,300 of CAYTSZ010000054.1, read as the reverse complement.
AGGTACCGGGTGATAATTGGAAATTCAAGTAAGGATAACGCCCCGGTTGCGGCGATTATGCTCGCCCTGTTTCCAGTTAATATTAGTATTGCAAGGACAAATATTCCGTAAACGATTGATGGTATGCCCCAGAGAATATCGAGAAAAAGATTAACCACCCCGGAAAATCTTTCGCTGGAATAATCCGATTGTAGATACAGGGAAGTGCACAGTCCCAGGAAAGTTGCTATTATTGTGGCCGGGATTACAATGATCATACTTCCGAGTATTGCATGTAAAAATCCTCCCTCGCCGCCGAGCAAATAGCGTGGCCCGGGCGGTGTGATTATGATTCCAGGGTTTGAAATCAAAACCTTTCCCCCTTTGATTATGGTCATAGCAATAATCAGGCCCAGCAAACCAAGGACAATACCGGTGCATGCCTGCATAAGCAGTTTGAATATTTTCTGTTCGGTATAACGATTCATTAATATCGCCACTTCCGTTCAAAATTTTGGCGGGTTACGGCGGCCAGGATGTTAAATGCAGTGACAACAATTAAAAGTATCAGGGCTACAAAGATAAGGGCTGATTGTGTCAGAGGAAGAGACATCATTTCCCCGAATGTATTTACAAGCAGACTGGGCAGTGTCTGGCCGCTTGAAAATATGGAAGCGGGGATTATATTTGTCCCCCCTATCACCATGGCCACGGCAATTGTTTCACCAAATGCTCGTCCGAAACCAAGCAGGACGGCTGAAATTATGCCCGGGCCGGCCGCCCGTAAAAGAACGCTGCGTGTAAGCCCCCAGTGAGTATCTCCCAGGGCCAGCGCTGATTCTCGAAGTTCATCGGGCAGGGAGTTAATGGACTCCACGGTTAAGGAAATAATAATTGGAAACACCATGATCGATAAAACCAGGCTTGCAGTCAGGATTCCATAACCGGTGGTTTTCATTCCAAAAACCGGAGCCAGATAATTGTTAACAAAAGGAGCCACAACAATGAGTCCAAAAAGACCAAATACAACCGAAGGAACCGCTGCCAGTACGTCAACGAGTGAAGTTAATACTGTTTGCATCTTTCCCCGGATGTATTCGGCCAGATAGAGGGCGGATAAAATTGAAATTGGAACGGCGAAAGCCATGGATAACACCGTGACGTAAATTGTTCCCACGATCGCCGGAAAAAACCCGAAAAGCTGTCGTTCGGGATCCCAGGGGGCTGTAAATAATAATTCCAGCAGAGAAAACCGGGAAAGAATCGCAGTTGACTTAATTGCCAGGGCAAAAACAATACATATAAACAACGCGATAGCAAACAGGGCTGCGAGCATAAAAAGCCAGCGGCTGCAATGGTCCACCATCAGTCGCTTTTTTAATTTAGTATTCCCGGGGTTGTTTGTTGGCGGAACCATTGATTATCTTTTCTCCACGGGGATATTCTGGTTCAGGTATTTTCGTTGTGTTTTTAAAGTTGACGGGGCTAATTTCACATACCCGTTGGGGGTGACATACTGCTGGCCGTCAGTCAAAATCCAGTTGACGAACGCTTGCGCCTTTTTCTCGAAAGGTCCCCGGGCTATGACAAAAATACGTCGGGCCGGTGGAGAGGGATACCTGTTGATCTCCACTGCTTTCAGGAAAGAATTGCGATCTCCGTAGAAATCTTCACTCGTCTCGAGTTGATTATTGTTGTTAAGGTCGAGGGGAACCGGCCGAATTTTATGGGCAAATTTCCCGGTTTCGACGTTGTAGGCAAAATTCAGGTTATTGAAACCGATTGCAGTTTCCTCGTTCTTGACAGCCCGGGCTAAAGGCAGATCCCCGTTGAAGTTAGCATCGGCTTTATGCTGGATTTCATTCTGGGTGTAATCGCCCAGGTAATTGGCCCAAGTTTTGGCTGCCCCCGAGGCATCCGAACGTCCGAAAACGGTAATTTCTTCCCCGTTAGTATTTCCCACTACTTCTCCCCAGGTGTGGACCTTTTTCAGGAAAATATTTTCCAGGTCCTGCTGCGAAAGTCCCTGTTTGTATATTTCGTCAATCACCGGGTTGTTCTTGTTGATGGCGGCAACAACAGAATCCTTCACCACGGCAATCGGGAACATTCCCTGCTTGAGTTCTTCGGCGGCCGGCGGGCGCGAGAGCATCCCGATGTCTACCTGATCATTTAGAGCATCGGAGACTCCCTTCCCGGAACCACCACCCGCGACTTTTACCACCAATCCATCTTTTTGATGGAGTGAATTATATTCCTCGGCCCAGACGGTCATCAGTGGGTAAAGAGCCCAGGCCCCCGATACACGAACAGTTTTGGATTGTTTCTGACCACACCCGGCCATAAAAAAACCAGTTGTAATCAGTAAAAATGACAGGCTAAATATAAAAAGATGTTTCATTGAAAAAACCTCCTGAAAATTTAATGGTTATACTTTACATTTAACAACAAGTTTTGTTCCTTTTTTAAAAATCGAGCTGAAACCGGGTTGATACCCAGTGGGAGTCACCGCCAATGGTTTCCTGTTCACCGTCAACGTAATTAACCATCCAGCGTGTATGTGAAGTTGGATACCAGTTCAACCCCAGCGTTACAATATTCATTTTCCCGGCCAGATTATTTGCTTTAGTAGTGTACCCTTTTCCTTCCGTGTAATCAGTTTCAGAATAACGGGCAGCAATTTCCCAGGCCCCGGGTCCATAACCGGATGATCCAGGTTTCTGGAACGGCTTTCCGGGATGCACTCGTGAAAACACGCCACCAGCCGGGTTGTATGGTCGATGTTCGCCGGTCAGGAAATAACTTGCAGAAATATATTTGCTCGTTAAATCAAGTGAATTTCCAGTTTTCTGTTGGATGTTGTTCTGTGCCCATTCGGTTTGTAGAGAAAAGGGACCATAAACAGTGGCCAGTTCAATACCAAGAGCTTCTGTGTTTTCTACCCCGGGGATGGCCACCTCGAGGTATTTCGGGTCACCTTTATGAACTTCCGGTTCAAGGTTACCGGTAAAATCTTTGTCCCCCTCGCTTCTATGGCTGTAGGATAAGCCGAGGTGAACAAGTTTCTGGCCCGACTGGCTGAAAATTAACGGAGAAGAAAAACGTGCGGACAGGTTGGTGCTACCTCCGGAGAGAGAATTGGTTTGATCATCCGGAGTGAAGAGACCAAGCGTCAGGTTAAATCTGTCATTCAACAGGTGAATGTCAGTTTGAACTCCCGGATTATATCCCGGGGTAAAACCATCCGAAAGGGCAGCGCGGGACATAAAAGTGATATATTTACTGGAAGTCAGCTCATTCAGGCCAAACGGTTCCTTGAAATGGCCGATTTTAAATCCGGGAAGAATATTTTTATCTTTGAATCTAAAGAAAGCATCTTTGATGGAGGTTTTATTACCGGCAAAATCCAGTTGTAATTTATAAGTTATATTTCGTGCGGGTGCTCCTTTTGCAAACAGACGTATTCGCCGGAATTCAAATCCGTCTTCAGCTTTTCCGATTTCGTTTTCTAAAGAGTTGGACTGGTGAGTATTGAGTGTCCAGTCAGCCTGAATTCTACCCCCGATTTTTGAAATGTAGGTGCTTTCAACGGAATTATTTTTTTTAATCCTTTCTTCGAGAATTTTAACCCTTTCTTCCAGAGTAAGAGCCAGAGCCGGCAACGGCAAAATACTGAGAACCATTATCCATACCAAAAATAGCGAAATAAATCTTTTGTTGTGTTTCATCTAAAACACTCCCTGTAAAAAGTTTTAATGTAACCCTTTTGCTGCTAAAGAATAACCAGGACACTCCATTTATATAACCAGTAAGAGTATTAAGAATATACTGTATGGAGTAACAGTTGTCAAGATAAATTTTGTATTAATTGTGATACTGCGGGTTTTGGCTGTTTTGAGTGTTGAGTCCGCTCCAAAAAACCCTCTCCCCTGGTGGGAGAGGGTTGGGCGAGGGGGAAGTTTTTTAGAATGGACTCAAGAGTTAATGATCGATGGGCCAAACTGGTAAGCTTTCTGGATGGCTATAGCCGAAAGATTATTCACTGGTGTAAGCTAGCCTATTCGATATTGCCCAAGAAGTCAGCAGAGTATATGATAAAGCGGTTGGAAAGGAAGGGCTATTAGAGGAAAAAGATAAGCCAGCAGTCCTCTTCTGATTTTTACCGTTTCCGCCGCATGCCCGATACCTCCTTCTATCAACTCGTGGACAAATACTTTGACGAATTCAAACGGGTTTATCCTCTTTATGGTATATTTACATTTTATTTCCTGTAGAGTATACTTGATGAAAACTTGAGGAGGTCCAGTTATGAAAAACACGATTCGTACACCTGAGGAACTTGGGCAGGCTCTTCGGCGCTGCCGAAAGGCACTTGATCTTTCCCAGGAGGATCTGAGTGACATGACTAAACATACACAATCAACTGTTTCTGAATTGGAAAACGGGAAACCGGGTGTCAAAGTACAAACTATTTTTGATATTCTTTCTGCATTAAAAATAGAATTTAAACTTTATTCACGCGAAGAGAACAAGAGCAATATTGAGGATGTATTTTGATGCCCCGTCCCCGTAAATATGAGCCTCTTGACGTCTATGTGAACGGTCGACTGGTCGGAGAGTTTTGCAAGCGGCCTGACGGTGTAGTGTATTTCGAGTATGCTCTTGACTGGCTTGAGTGGAAACATGCGTTTCCTGTTTCCATTTCTTTACCGCTTCGTGAAGATCGGTATATCGGAGAACCTGTGCTTGCCGTGTTTGACAACTTACTTCCGGACGTTGATAAAATCAGAAGCAAAGTTGCCCGGCGCCTGAAGGCTGACGGCAAGGACACATTCAGCTTACTCAGTGCCATTGGCCGGGACTGTGTGGGAGCACTACAATTTTTACCGAAGGGTGAAGAGCCTAATAAACCCAGCGAAATTGAGGGAGATCTGATTGACGAGGGGGAGATAGCCAGCAAACTTCGCAATCTTTCGGAAGCTCCTCTCGGTTTAGAAGGCGAAGATGATTTCCGTATATCGATTGCCGGAGCACAAAAAAAGTGGACACTTCTTCGGCATGAGGCGCAATGGAAGAAACCCCGCGGAGCGACTCCTACCACCCATATACTTAAACCAAAAATTGGAGTTCACGGCGGAAATATTGATTTGACACTTAGCGTGGAAAACGAACATTTCTGTCTTGAATTTATCCGTTCCATGGGGTTGCCTGCAGCCGATACTGACATTGAAAATTTTGACGGTGAAAAAACTCTTGTTATAGAGCGGTTCGATCGTCAATTCACGGCTGATAACCGGCTCCTGCGAGTTCCCCAGGAAGATATGTGTCAGGCGCTTTCCTACCTTCCTACCCGTAAATACGAACGTGACGGTGGTCCCGGCATGTCTGATATTTTTAAATTTTTGAAAGCTGCGGACGATCCTGAACGTGACCGATTGTTATTTCTCAAAGCCCAGATCATCAACTGGTTACTCGGAGCGCCCGATGGCCATGCGAAAAATTTTAGTATTTTTATAAAACCGAGCAGTCATTTCGAGATGACTCCCCTCTACGATGTGATTTCCGTTCAACCTAACGTGGATAAGGGAGAGTTACGGCAGAACAAAATGAAGCTTGCCATGGCCGTGGGGGACAGCCGCCATTATAAAGTGAAAGAAGTTGTTCCCGGACATTTCCGGGAAACGGCTTGTTCTGCTGGCCTATCTGATTCAAAAATCACTTCTGTTTTCAAGTCCATAAACCAGCAAATTCCGGTGGCCCTGGAGCAAACTCGCACAACCATGCCGGACGATTTTCCCGGTGAACTTTTGGATTCCATTGTTAACGGAATTAAGACGAGGAAAAGGTTACTGGAACTTGAACTTAGGGAGTAAAAGAAAATCAGACATTATGAATTACGTTTTTTGAATCACCTGGATATGCAATAGCCCCGAAGCTGGTCCGGCGTATGCAAAACTGGAAGTATACCGGTTTCAGCGTCCACAGGGAGGTAAAAATAGAAGCCGGAGACGAGGAAGGCCTGCGTCGGCTCACCCATTACATCGCCCGCTGCGCCCTGAACGACAGTGAGGAAGTGCTCTTGGGGCGCCCGGTGGCCGAGGCGAAAATACATCGGGACTCGCCGGGAGATAAAGTTTTGTAAGAAATTTCAGAGATTAAACAAATGGTGCGCCAGTAAAATTACTTTTATTCAATAAGCCGCGGTTATTTTCCACTCTACCAGGCCAATTAATGTTATTCAGAGTATGAATTCAAGAGTAATCATCGGGTTCGTTTTTAGCCGAGTGAATTACTGACAGCACATCAATTTGGTTCTTTTTG
>CAYTSZ010000053.1:0-11424 GCA_964440635.1 uncultured bacterium | reverse complement strand
TGAACTATAAACTATAAACTGAGTCTTCTATAATTACAGATGTTTTTAATATCAAAATGATGGGAGTTCATCATGAATCCTGTTTTTGCTTTTTTTTCCGGGGGGCTGGCACTTGGCTGGGGGATTTTACTTCTGCTGGCAGCGATTATAATTGAGCTGGCCGGATTTTCTTCGCCTGTTAATGTTTTCTGGCGCTGGCTGGAGAGGATTCTTGCTATGGTGGCGGCGGTGTTTATTATTTCTGCTTCACCGCCCGTCGCAAGCTGGTTGCTGGGGGGCTGGATAGTTCTTTTTATCCTCTGGCGGCTGGAAAGTAACTCCAAACTACTGCTTGCGGTGGGTCTGCGCTGGCCGGTGATTGTTGTTTTCATAGTTTTAAACCTAATTCTTGGATTTAATGCAATTATTAGCTATCTCCCGCCGGAAGCAGTTAAAAATAAACCGCAAAAAGTGGTTGTATTCGGTGATTCTCTTACTGCGGGGATTCCCGCCGACGGGACAGAGAAACAATGGCCTGAGATGGTCGAGGAAAAAACCGGGATAAAGTTTGAAGTTCATGCCCGCGCGGGGGCGAGGGCGGAATATGCCGTTCGTAAGTTGAGCGAAATGGATCTTAATTCCAGCCAGAATACTATCTACCTGATATTGATAGGTGGTAACGATATACTCGGGAAAACCTCGCCGGATAAATACGAACGTGATTTAGACAGAATGTATTCGCTGTTGAATTCCGGGTCGATGATCTATTCTTTTGAAATTCCTCTTCCTCCGTTCAGTTCAGAGCTGGCTTTAATCCAGCGAAAAGTCGCCGCCCGGCATGGAGTAAGACTCATCCCCCGCCGCTATCTGGCGAGTCTGCTGGGGACCTCCCGCTATACAATGGACGGTGTTCATTTAAGCAACGCCGGCCAGCAGCAGTTGGCCGAAATAGTAATTGAGCTGTTGTTTGAAGGTGTTAATTTACAGGGATAAATCTTATAATTGTTTGGAGTAAAGGAGTTTCAAAAGCTTAATCGTGATTGCGTGATGAGGTGACCGGGTGATTGGGTAACTTCAAAAGAAAACTAGTTTGATTTTAACCTGGGACTTGTAATTTGCAACTGTTCTCAACAGTGGCAGTGTTTATTATAAATTATTTTGGGTGAGGAGATTTAGATTGTGGAGGAAATTGATTTAGATCGGGAAATAATGGAAAGAATAGAGGAAACCCGTGGTTTGATGGACGAAGGGCAGCGGGCGGATAGTGTCAAACCTCCGCTGGTTGCCGGGGTTGACCTGGGGACCTCCAATATTCAGGTTATTGTGGTCGATAGTGAAGAAAAACCTGTGGCGGCATTTTTTGAATGGGACAGTGCGGTGCGTGACGGGATTGTGGTTGATTACGCCGGAGCCTGCAGTCAGCTCAGGGGGATAAAAAAGCAGATCAATTCAGTTCTCGGGGGAGAGTATGAACTTAAGAAGGCGGCTGTTGGATATCCACCGGGGACTGAAGCCTGGGTGGAAACCAATGTGGTTAAAGAATGTGGGTTTGAGATTGTAGCCGAGGTGGATGAACCCACAGCGGCGGCCGAAGCTCTCGGACTGAGTGAAGGAGCGCTGGTCGATATCGGGGGCGGGACCACGGGGATAACTGTTTTGAAAGAAGGGGAGGTTGTGTATACAGCCGATGAGGCGACCGGTGGGCATCATCTGTCTCTGGTGATTGCCGGAAGTGAGAAAATAAGTTTTGAAGAAGCCGAGGAGAAAAAAATATCCAGTTCTTTTGCCGCTTATAGCGATATAGTAAGACCTGTCATCCAGAAAATGGCTTCAATAGTAAAAGAGGAACTGGAGGCTTTTCCGGAAATAGAAACTGTGTATCTGGTCGGGGGCACATCTATCCCGGAGGGATTCGAGGATATTTTTGCTGAAGAACTCAAACGCGATGTTTATAAACCACCCGATCCGATTCTGATTACCCCCCTGGGGATAGCACTCAGGGGCTTAAAAGTAGACAGTCAGAAAAAATAAATATATACTGTTTGCTGTTTTGCCCATTTTTCACTTGAATAAATGGGCAAAATAGCTATGATTATTTTGCTAACGGGACAAACACAGACAGTAGTGCTGGTTTTGTTTCTTATTAAAATGAGTAAAGAGGTAACACATTAAATATTTTTAGAGGAGGTTGTCCACTCTCATGGAAGCACTTGGTATGATTGAGACACGTGGATTGATCGCATTAATCGAAGCATCCGATGCTATGGTTAAGGCGGCTAAAGTACAATTGGTAGGAACAGAAAAAATTGGTGCCGGTTATGTAACAGCACTCGTCCGTGGCGATGTCGCCGCATGTAAAGCTGCTACCGATGCCGGAGCCGCAGCTGCAGAAAAAGTTGGCGAACTTGTTGCAGTTCATGTTATTCCTCGCCCGCATGCTAATCTTGAGGAAATCTTTCCTATCGCTCTGGAAGGTGAAATCGAGTAATATTTTTACTCGTAATTTAACTTTTAGAGTTCAGGAGGGAATTTTCCAATGAATGACGATAATAATCAGGTGCGGTCTATCGTGCAGGAAGTGGTGGACCGCGTAACGGCTGGTGAAGACAGTGGCCGGGCAACTATGGGCTCTGCCGGACGTCCCGACAGTTCCAGCCCTGGAAGTTCACAAAGCTACAGTCCTTCGGCCAGTTCCGGCGGTAGTGCTGGAGCCTGGACATCCGTGGATGATGCTGTGAAAACAGCACGGCTTGCTTACTGTCAGTTCAAGGGACAGGGCAACCTATCCCAGCGAACAACGGCCGTGGAAGCCATCCGCGAGGTTGCACTTGCCAAATCACGCGACTGGGCCGAAAAGGCCGTTCGCGAGACTGGTTTTGGTCGAGCCGAAGATAAAGAGGCCAAAATCAATCTGGTTGCCACAAAAACTCCGGGTGTGAATGATATTCAGCCCGAGGTAACCACCGGGGATCATGGTTTGACCCTGGAAGAGTTTGCCCCCTGGGGTGTAATAGGTTCCATCACTCCATCGACAAACCCCGCTGCAACCATGGTTAATAACAGTATCAGCATGATTGCGGCCGGGAATGCGGTTGTTTTCAATCCCCACCCCGCAGCTAAAAATATCTGTACAGAGGTGGTTGGTGAGTTGAACCGCGCAATCAGTCGAGCCGGTGGACCGGCTGATCTGCTTAATATTATTTCCGAACCCAGCCTTGAGACCGCCCAGTCTATTTTTCATCATGAAGATATTAATCTTCTGGTTGTTACCGGTGGAGAAGCTGTGGTTCACGAGGCGATGAAAGCAACCAAGCGAGTTATTGGGGCCGGACCGGGTAATCCCCCGGTAGTGGTTGATGAGACGGCTGATATCCCCCGCGCCGGCGAGAAGATCGTCGAGGGTGCAAGTTTTGACAATAATGTTATGTGTACCTGTGAGAAAGAGATCGTGGCCGTGGAATCCATTGCTGATGATTTGAAATATCATCTCATTCAGAATGGCGCCTACGAGCTTACTTCTGATCAACTCGAACAGATCTCCCGGGTGGTTTTTCACGATTATCCGGCGAACCCTTCGGTTAATACCGACTGGGTGGGCCAGAATGCCAGTAAAATAGCTGCCGAAATAGGACTGCAGGTGCCCGATAGCACCAGGTTATTGTTTGCGGAAACAGATGCCCAACATGCCTTCGCGCAAGTTGAGCAGTTAATGCCCGTTTTGCCTTTTATTCGCGTTCCCGACGTTAATACGGCGATAGATCTTGCCGCCGAGCTGGAACACGGTTATTTGCATTCCGCTGTGATGCATTCCCGGAATATAGAGAATATGCACCGGATGGCTGTTCAGATGAATACCAGTATTTTTGTTAAAAACGGTAGCAACCTGAACGGTATGGGGCACAACGGTGAGGGCTGGACATCGATGACGATTACCACCCCCACCGGTGAGGGAATCACTTCGGCCCGGACATTTGTTCGCCGCCGGCGCTGTGCTCTTGTCGACTATTTTCGGATTGTTTGACGGAGCCGAATTTTAATTGGCTCGATATGACAAACAGCGGCTGCGAGATGATGCCGAATACCGGCAAAAAGTACTGGACGATATGGCTGTTGCAGCCAAAAGTAGATGGTTTTATGCTAAATTAAAAACCAGTTTTTACATACTGATTGCCGTCTTTGTTTTTACTGCCGGTATATTCTTGGGTGGGCGGTTGACCCCCCGCCAGGCAGACTGGGTAACACTGGGTTTTGTTTGCCTCTTTATTGTTCCCATGATGGGCTGGATGCTGGTTTCGGTTCATAATCACCAAAAGAAGACCGGCGAATCTTAAATGGAGTGACAGATATGACCGAAGAATTACAGCAGGAGATTATAAGGGAAGTTATTGAGGAACTGGTAAACCGGGGATTTGTTCTCCCCGCCGCCCGCAATCTTCTCGCTTCGGAAAATTCAAGTAATGATTCTGCTGAAGTTGCGGATGCACAGTCCGAAACTTCTGAAGAAAAATCAGCTCCGGCGATGGATTTCGGCCAGGTTCTTACCGAGGAAAAGGTGGACCGGGCGGCTGCTTTGCGTGAGCGTATCATTATCTGTTCTTCGGTTGTGATTACAGATTTGGCCCGTGAACGGGCCCAAAAACTCGGACTGGAGATTATAGTTAAATGAAAATTGCCATAGGAGCAGACCACGGTGGTTTTGCACTTAAAGAGGCTTTGAAAAATCATCTCGTTCACAATACCTCCCACCAGGTTGTAGATTACGGTACCTATGACGATGAATCCTGCGATTATCCTGATTTTGCTCTCCTGGTGGCCGATGCGGTTGCCAGTGGCGCTGCCGATCGGGGAATAATGATTGATACGACCGGTATTGCTTCCACTATTGTCGGCAATAAAGTGGCAGGAGTCAGGGCTACCTGTCCGACCTGTGATTTTACTGTTCGCAGCAGTAGAGTCCATAACAACAGTAATATGCTTGTTATGGGCGCTGAATTAATGGGGGCCAACCGGGCGACTAAACTTATGGAAGTCTGGCTGGAGACTGAATTTGCCGGTGGTCGACACCAGCGGCGTGTTGATAAAATAAATCGTCTCGACGGAGGGCGTTAAAGATGGGTGTTGAATTTTACTGCGGTATATTGGGTCTTTTTGCACTGCCGTTTATAGCCTGGTTGATATCCGAGGATCGTTCCAATGTTATGTGGAAAGCGGTAATCGGTGGACTTGCCATTCAGCTTGTCCTTGGAGTTTTAGTTCTGCTGACCAAACCCGGTCAGGTTTTCTTCAAATATATGAACGATATTGTCCTGGGTTTGCTCAGCTTCTCCGACAAAGGAGCGGCTTTTTTGTTTGGCGACCTGATAAATGCAAAGTTTGCCGGGGCTCAGTTCGCTTTTTCTGTTCTTCCCACAATAATCTTTTTCTCTTCACTGATGGCCATCCTTTATTACAGCGGTTTTATGCAGAAAATTGTTGAATTTGTTGCCTGGATAATAATGAAAATACTTGGAACCAGCGGCGCCGAAACACTTTCCATAAGTGCTAATATTTTTGTCGGCCAGACCGAAGCGCCACTGGTTATCAGGCCTTTTGTAAAAAATATGACGATGTCAGAACTTAATACGGTAATGACCGGTGGGTTTGCCACCGTCGCCGGTGGAGTAATGGCCGCTTATGTTGGCATGCTTCACCAGTATTATCCGGCAATTGCCGGGCACCTGATCACGGCCAGTATAATGTCTGCTCCGGCTGCAATCGTAATGTCCAAACTCACATTTCCGGAAAATGAAGTCCCCGCCACACGCGGAGAGGTTAAAGTTAATGTCAAAGAAACACACCAGAATGTTATCGACGCCGCTGCCAGCGGAGCCGCATCCGGTCTTAAACTTGCTTTTAATGTCGGCGCTATGCTGCTGGCATTTATTGCTCTGATTCGTATGGGTGATTTCGTACTTGGCTGGGCAGGTATGCAGATTTATACATTAGTTGCGGAACTTACCGGATTGCAGGCCATATTATGGGGAGCAGTAATTGGTGTTTTATTGATGGCTTTTCTTATCGGTCGCAGTACCTGGTCGGGAAAATTAACAAAATACTGGATGGCCGGATTGGTTTTACTGTTTGGTCTTCCGGTGGCCGGATATTTTTTGCTTCCGGAACTGCTGGTTGCCAGATTTGGTCTGGCAGATAACGGACTGTGGACCCAGGTGGGATTATGGTCCGGACTTATAGCCGGTCTGGTAATCTCTTTTTATATTATGAGAGACAGAATGGCTCACTGGTATGGTTCCCTGGGAGCACTGTTGCTTTCGGCAACATTTTTTGGAGCCATTACATATTTAATGGGTGGAAGTAATTCCCAGTGGGCAGCGGGGGCTCTGGCCTGTGGTTCGCTGGGATTTTTTGCCTCGGTTGTAGTTTTCTGGCGCAAACCAGATATGGACAGCGCTATTATTGTGCTTGCTGTTATCGGAGCGCTTGCATTTGTGGGAGCCGTGGCAACTCTTCTGCTGAATATTAATACGCTGTATGTTCTGCAGGGTTTAACATTACAAAAATTACTTGGATATCTTTTCTCGGGGCTGGCCTTCCTGGTCGGAACCCCCTGGCAGGACCTTCTGTCTGTCGGTCAGTTAATAGGTGAAAAAGTAGCCATAAATGAGTTTGTGGCTTTTATGAGTTTTAAAGAGATGGCGACCAATGGAATGCTGGATCCGCGCAGTCTTGTCATAGTAAGTTATGCGCTGTGCGGGTTTGCTAATTTCAGTTCAATCGCGATTCAAATAGGAGGTATTGGCGGTATAGCTCCCAATCGGAGTAAAGATCTCGCCAAACTGGGGTTGAGGGCAATGGTAGCCGGAGTTCTTGCTTCCTCTCAGACTGCCGCTGTGGCCGGAGTTATGTATGGCCTGGCGGAAGTTATGGGGATTCAGCTTGTAACTCTCGGGTGAACCGCACAACAAAGATTATAAGGAGGATTTATTGTGGCAAGCGAAGAGATTGTTAAACGGATAGCAGACGAAGTAATCAAAGTTTTAGAAACGGGTGATTCAGCCTCCGCCACGGAGAGAAAACCCTATCCGGATGCGAACAGTTTTTCTAAACCGGGTCGTGTTATGGTGATTCTGACCGCCGGGCCGGCTGATCTGAATGCAGTTCGGGAACAACTGAGTAAAATTGCTTCCGCCGGAGTTAAAATAGATCTTTTTATTGAAGATTCATTTCCTGCCGGTGAAAGGGATTCGTTTCGAAACATGGACGGTGTCGAGGCCGTTTATGAGGCTTCTGTGCCCCCGGAAGGTTGTTACTCACTTGTCACCCGCTGTGATGCTCTTTTGATGCCCACGCTCTCGCTGGACACCTTAAATCAGATAACAGATATGAAAACCGACAGTCCTGCTTCCAGGTTGGCCGTGGAAGCTCTTGGCCAGGATAAGCAGGTTGTGGCTCCGGCTGATATTCAGCTCAGCAGTGACAATCTTGTTCTGCAGCAAAAGTTTAATGAGAAATTATCTCAGGCAGGAGCAGCCGGTATTGAGACGGTTCCCCTGCACGAACTGTCCTATCAGATTCTGCAATCCTCCATTGATAGCGGAAAGCTGACGGAAGTCAGCGTTTCCCGTGAAAAAATTGAAGGGGGAAAACCCGGAGTTTCTCTTGCCAAAAAAGATGAGGGCGTTGCTGCCGTCGTTCAGTCCGAAAATATGCGGTTGGGAACAACCATCGGTGTGCGCGATGTGCGCGATGAGGTTGCCGGCTACATCGACCACACAATGCTTAAACCGGACGTTACCAGGGATGAAATTGTTCAGCTCTGTGAAGAAGCAAGAGATTATGGTTTTGCCTCCGTCTGTATCAACCCCTCATGGGTCAGTCTCTGTCATGATATATTACAGGGAACACCCGTTAAAGTATGCACTGTCATTGGATTTCCCCTCGGTGCCACCACTACTGCCACGAAAGTGCAGGAGACGCGCGAAGCTATTACCAATGGTGCCGATGAAATTGATATGGTAATGAACGTAGGTGCTCTTAAAGAAGGCGACAATGAGTTTGTCCGCCGCGATATAGCGGCTGTTAAAGAGGCTACCGGTAATCGGGTTCTCAAAGTTATCCTGGAAACCGGTTTGCTGTCGGACAGTCAGAAGGCCACCGCCTGCCGGCTATGCAAAGAAGCCGGTGCGGATTTTGTGAAAACATCAACCGGTTTTGGTCCGGGCGGAGCAAAAATGAATGATATTGCACTGATGAGGCGCGTGGTTGGAGGAGAAATGGGTGTTAAGGCCAGCGGGGGTGTTCACAACTTCAAGGAAGCTGTGGATATGATTTCCGCAGGCGCCTCAAGAATTGGAGCCAGCGCCGGAGTGGCTATCGTTAGCGGCGGAGAAGCAGGCGAGGGTTACTAACCCGCTGGCAATCGCCGTTTCGGGCTAAGTAATTCTCGAGTTTATTATATTATTTCTTGCTTTATATGCTGTTTTCTGGCATAATTGTTTTGACCTGATGCAATCCCTCTATTTGATTTATTTGTTTTAAAAGCACCGAGTGGTAAAGGTGTTTTTGATAAGAAGGTCCAGACAGAGTTTACTGCCGGATCTCTTTTCTCTTGTTGAACCATTCAATTCAACAGGTTTTTTTATGAAGTGGATATGTATGTACAAAAATTGATGAAAGGATAGTTATTATGCGTGAACAAATAATAGAGAAAGCAGAGTCCTATCGCGATAATATGGTTGAGTTTTTGCAGGATCTTATAGCGATACCCTCCGAAAGTGCTGATGAAGGCGGAGTTGTTCGTCGGATTGAATTAGAACTCAATAAACTTGATTTTGATGAAGTATTTGTTGATGAGATGGGAAATGTATTTGGAAGAATAGGGGACGGCCCTAGAGTGTTGGCGATCGATTCCCATATAGATACGGTGGCCGTCAGTGGTATTGATGACTGGGATTACGATCCCTATGGAGGAGAAATCGTTGATGGTCATATAATAGGCCGCGGCAGCGCCGATCAGACCGGTGGATTTGTTTCCTCGGTTTACGGGGCCATGATTATGAAAGACCTGGATATTTTACCCGATGACGTGAGTCTGTATATCGTCGGTAGTGTTCAGGAAGAAGATTGTGACGGTATGTGCTGGGATTATATTCTCAGTGAAGAAATTCTGGCTCCGGAAGCAGTGGTCATAACCGAACCTACGGAGCTTGATATTAAACGCGGTCACCGCGGTCGTATGGAAATGCAGATTGATACCAGTGGAGTTTCCTGCCACGGAAGTGCCCCCGAGCGCGGCGAAAACGCCATCTACAAGATGGGACCGCTGGTGAATCAGATAGAAGAGTTAAACGAAACTTTGCGAGACCATGATTTTTTGGGCAAAGGAACCGTCGTTCTCTCCCAGATCTGGTCGGAGGGACCCTCGCAGTGCGCGGTTCCCAACAGTTGTAGCGCCTATCTTGACCGCCGGCTTACGGTTGGAGAAACAATGGAAAGCTCACTCCGGGAAGTCAGAGATCTTGCTTCATTTGACGATGCGGAAGCAGAAGTTTCTGTTCCCACCTACACACGTCCCAGTTGGACTGGTTTCCAGTATGAATTTCTTAAATACTACCCGACCTGGTGCCTGGAAGAAAACCACCCGGTTATTCAAAGCGGCGTAGAAAATTATCGCTCGATATTTGACAGTGAACCAATAGTAACAAAATGGACATTTTCGACTAACGGTGTAATGATAGCCGGCAAGCATAAGATTCCCTGTCTTGGCTTCGGCCCGGGTCTTGAGGAAGAGGCCCATGCGGCGAATGAAAAAGTTCCGATTGAACATCTTGTGGCCTCGGCTGAGTTTTATGCCGGCTGGCCCCTGAATTATGTGCAGACAGTATCTGAACCTATTAAAATGGAGGATTGATTTTTGATGCGAACGACAATTGGTGGAAAAGATTATATTGAAACCCAGGACTGGGATCGCCAGGAACTGGATACCCTGCTGGAACTTTCTTTCAAACTGAAAAGAGAGTTTGCCGCCGGCCAACTTATTGATTATCTGAAAAACGAAACTTTTTTCAGCATATTTTTTGATAACTCAACTCGCACCCGTAACGCTTTTGAGGCGGGTATGACACAGCTCGGTGGGCACACTCATTTTATGCAGCCCCGCACACTTCAGATAAGTCACGGTGAAACTGCTATTGAAACCGGGCGTATACTTTCTCGCATGGGTCACGGTATAGGAATTCGTCATGATCTGGTGCCCGGTGTCGGAAATCAATACATCAGGAAGGTTGCCGAGGGAGCAGATGTTCCCGTGGTTAACCTCCAGTGTGATGTTGACCACCCCACCCAGACTCTTGCCGATTTGATGACCATGCAGGAATATTTTGAGAAAAACCTGCGCGGGCTTAAAATTGCCGTTAGCTGGGCCTATTCTCCCAGCTATGCCAAACCTGTAAGTGTTCCCCAGGGTTTAATTACATTGATGACCAGATACGGTTGTGATGTTTCCCTGGCTCATCCCGAGGGTTATGAACTTATGGATAAACCAATTGCTGACGCCCGCGAGAACGCCGAACGTTACGGTGGTAAATTTGAGATCGTCGACAGTATGGAAGAAGCTTTCGACGGTGCGCATGTTGTTTATCCGAAATCATGGGGAGCAATTGATCTTATGTCCGAAAAAGCGCATGCCGACAATGCCGCTCGCATCAATGAGATTGAGCAGGAATTGCTGGCCATGAACGCCAATCACAAGGACTGGATCTGTGATAAGGAAAAAATGGAACTTGCCCAGGACCACGCCGTATACATGCACTGTCTGCCGGCGGATAGAGGTTCAGAAGTGACGGACGAGGTTTTTGATTCCGAACAATCGATCGTAATCGATCAGGCCGAAAACCGTCTTCACACTGCGAAAGCTATTATGCTGGGAACAATGGGTCGTGGAGCAGGCTGGTAAGTTAAGTTCAGTTAGTTAAAAAAGTTTAAACCGGAAGCAGTTAACTGAAGCGTTAACTGCTTCCGGTTTTTTCTTAATCTTCAAGCGCGGTTATATCGCCTTCAGTGAACAGGTAAGTTTCCAGCTCTTCGTTCCAGACTTCACTGTTCCTGCGCAGCCATTCGAGGCCCATACAGGCGTGTTCGATTTCCTCGTCACGGTTGTGTTCGACGATAGCTTTTAGCTGCTGATCGGTGGTGACAGCCGCCCGCTGGTTATACCAGTCGATTGCTTCCAGTTCTTCGATCACACTTTTAATCATCCTGTGATATTCCTTGGCCTCATCTGGTAGCAGTTCCTCAGACTCATGAAATTCACTCATTTTATTCCTCCTTTTTAAAAAATTTTCTATTACCATTACTATTTTAAGTAAAGTTTAGATTAAATAAAGATATTTTTCTGTGTTTTTTAAATTATTGTTCTCGAAGTGGCTGGTGGGTTTGACTATCTGGAAA
>CAYTSZ010000052.1:0-11442 GCA_964440635.1 uncultured bacterium | reverse complement strand
TTCGTGCAAATTCGTGCAATTCGTGGTAAACAGCTTCTGAATTTGCCGTTTCGCCCTTCCGCCTCCTGGTGGTTTCCTTGGTTCTCTTGCTCTCAAGCTCCCAAGCTCTGCCTAATCGCCTTTCCGCATCCTCGTCTTAGCCTTTCGGCTCTTCCACTATCCATCCCCGTTTGCTACAATCGACTCCAGGAGATAAAAAAATTCAATATCACGCTATCGGCGGTGCTGAGATGAACAATACAAAGATAGAATACATGCATCGCGCCGCTTCAAATGAGTGAGTTTTATGATTCTTAATACCCTAACTCTGAACGCCTTTTATACAGTTATTCTTTTTAATTGGGCTTATTTTGCTAATTTTGTGATTGGAGAATCTGTTTTGAATGGCATGATGGTTATGCCCGTGGCGTTGAGATCGTTGATTATCATGGGAGCTGAGAAAAATGGTTAAAAAAATGCAGCCGGTCCATCCCGGGGAAATTTTGCAGGAAGAATTTATGAAGCCGCTTGAAATTTCGCAAAATCAGCTCGCCAGGGATCTGGACGTTTCCCCGCGCCGGATAAATGAAATCGTAAATAGCAAAAGAGCTATAACTGCCGACACAGCCCTGCGGCTTGCCCGTCATTTTGATACCTCCCCGCGTTTCTGGTTAAATTTGCAAACGCGTTATGAACTTGAATGTGCCCGGGATGAATCCGGTGACGAAATAAAAAACACAGTAACCCGCAGAAAAGTATCTTAAAATTATTGTCATATTTTCTGCCCCCCAATTCCTAATTTAGCTCATCTAAGCCCTCCGCCGACACTTCATTAATTCGTGCAGATTCGTGAAAATTCGTGGTCCAATAAATCTTTTGATTTTCCTCCCGTCCCCAAAATAATAATTGGAATTTCAGAACTTTTTGTTGTATACTGTTTTTAGTAAATGTGCTAACAAAACATTAATTGGAAATGTGATACAAATGGCTAAAAAAGTTCTGGGGGAACTGGAAAGAAAATTTTTCGCTTATACACAGATGCGCGAGAAGCGAGTTATAAAGAGTTCTGAGGTTGAGGAAGCGCTCGCTCTTTCCACTCAGCAGGTGCGCAATCTTTTCCGGCGGTTAACTAAAGGGAAGCTTGTTGCCCGGGTTCGCCGCGGACTTTATCTTGTCCCCGAAAAGCTGCCGCTGGGCGGAAGCTGGACCCCTGATGAGAGGCAGGCGATTAACGCTTTGATGAGTGACTGCGGGGGCAGCTACCAGATTTGTGGCCCCAATGCATTTAACCGCTATGGTTACAGCGAGCAGATTCCGGTGCAAACATATATCTATAATGATAAACTTTCCGGGCAGCGAACTATCGGTTCCGTGGAGTTATCATTAATAAAGGTAGCCAAAAACAGGTTGGGGGGAACAGTAAAGGAACAAACTGCCGCCGGCGAGCCCTTAAAATATTCCTCGAGGCCCAGGACACTGGTCGATGCGGTATATGATTACTCCAGGTTTAACAGTTTGCCGCAGGCATACGATTGGATACGCGCTGATCTTCTGGAAGATCGTGTTGCTGTAGAGGAAGTTGTCGATATGGCCGTTGATTATGGAAATATTGGCACTAACCGGCGGATAGGTTTTTTATTGGAAAAAATCGGGGTGGAGCAAAAACAATTGCAGAGATTGGAAAATGAAATTTCAGACAGCAGTTCTTTCATCCCTTTCGTTCCAAACCGCCCCAAAAGGGGCAGAACATCGAAAAGATGGAAAGTCGCCGACAACGAGGGTGAATAAAATTAATATCCACAGTAAGGACCCGGTTTTATTCAGGGAAGCGATCGACTATACAGCTGCGGAAACAGGTTTTAACCCCCGGTTGGTAGAAAAAGATTATTTTGCCAGTTTTATTCTCGAGTATATTACTTCTCACAGCAGCGAGCTAACTTTCAAAGGTGGAACCTGCCTGTCAAAAGTGTATGTTGAATTTTACAGGTTGAGTGAAGAT
Source organism: uncultured bacterium (assembly GCA_964440635.1). Taxonomy (GTDB): domain Bacteria; phylum T1Sed10-126; class T1Sed10-126; order T1Sed10-126; family T1Sed10-126; genus CAYTSZ01. The sequence continues at coordinate 9,464 of CAYTSZ010000052.1, read as the reverse complement.
CTTGATTTCAGCATTTCAATATCTCCTGATGCGAGTAGAACCGCCCGCAGTAAAAAAATTGCTCCAGCTAAAAAACATATTAATAAGATTGCCGAAAAGCTAAAAGATATAGAAATCGAAACAGAATTAACCGGTCATAATGAATCGACACAGTATATTGCTGTTTTGAGTTATAAATCCGTATTGAGTTCCCGTTCCCAGAAAATAAAGGTAGAAATTGGTTTACGGGAAGAGCTGTTACTTGAACCGGAGAGAAGAGAGGCAAAAGCTTTACTTTTAGATCCCATAAAGGAAAAAAGATTGAATTCGCCAATTAAAATTGAAGCGTTATCTTTTATTGAATTAACAGCCGAAAAATTACGTGCAGCTTTAACAAGACGAGAGCCGGCCATAAGAGACTATTTTGACATCGATTATATTGTTGAAGCCGGTAAATTAAAACTGGAGAACCGGGAAGTGATTGAGCTTTTAAATAAGAAACTATCTGTTCCCGGCACCGGAAATATAGGTATTTCAAAAGATAAATTCAAAGAGTTAGAGCGCCAGCTTGCCACTGAATTAAAGCCGGTCCTGAGAAGGACAGATTTCAACCGTTTCGACCTGAAACGTGCTTTTGAAACAATAAGTCAAATAAAAGCAAAACTATAAAACCGGTGCAAGTTTCAAAGTTCAGCGTTTAGTTTTTTTGTTCCGCGCCCCCGCGTTTTATAGCCTTTGAAGTCGCCCTTTCGCCTCCACGCCTCTCCGCCGTTCCTTCATTTATTCGTGCAAATTCGTGGTCCAATAAATCCTTTGACTTTCCTCCGTGTCCCTCAGCGCATCCGCTCACCGAGGCCTTTAGCCTCAGCATTACCATACTCATTCTTCTGATAATTGAAATTCGACAAGCTGACCCGAGTATGTTATATTTGTTACGAATCGTAGGCAACTGTATATAATTGCCGACATTTTGTAACAAAGGTGGTTATTATGGGCAATGACAAAAAAAGAAAAATTCTGGAGCTTGCGGGAGAAAAAACTATCCTACGCCCCAGAGATGTTCGTGACGCCGGACTACCGCGACAGTATGTTTATCGTCTGCTGGAGGAAGGGAAACTTGAAAAGGTGGGGCGAGGACTGTATAAGCTTCCTGATTGTGAGGTTTCGGAACATGAAATGCTGCTTGAGGTTGCGCGCCGAGCGCCCAAAATTACCGTCTGTCTGCTGAGCGCGCTGCGTTTTCACGGAATGACGACACAAAATCCATTTCAAATATGGGTTGCAATTCATCATAAGGATCGAGTTCCCCGTCTTGATGTCCCCCTGAAAATCACCCGGATGACCGGAAAGTCTCTTACGGAAGGCAAGGAAAAACACCAGATAAATGGTGTGAAAGTTTCGATTTACAATCCCGCAAAAACTGTGGCCGATTGTTTCAAATTTCGTAACAAAATAGGCCTGGAAGTAGCTATTGAAGCCCTTAAGGATTACCACAGTCAAAACAGGGGAACCATGTCGCAGCTCTGGGAATACGCAAAGATAAACCGTGTTCATAATCTCATAAGGCCCTACGCTGAGGCTATATCATGACAGCAAAATCCAATCTCGCCCACTCGGTTAAAGATCGTTTGTTAAACATTGCGCGTGAAGCTGGCGAAGATTTTAATCACCTGTTGATACGCTATGCTCTGGAGAGATTTTTATACCGTTTGAGCCAATCTGATTACCATGAGCAGTTTGTGCTGAAAGGGGCCGTATTGTTTGTTCACTGGTATGGGGAGCCCCATCGACCAACGCTGGATGCTGATTTCCATGGTCGTGAAGAGCTTGAGGTTGAGGAACTCGAAGAAATCATTCGAAAAATCTGTGAATTAAATGTAAAAAAGGATGGTCTTAATTTTCTTTCGTCTTCAGTTGAAGGCGAAAAAATAAGGGTGGAAGAGTATTACCAGGGAGTAAAAATAAAATTAATAGCCCGGCTGGGCACAGCTAAAATTCCTCTTCAACTGGATGTTGGATTTGGAGATAGTTTAAACCCAGCTCCTTCTATCATCAGATATCCAACGCTATTAGAATTTCCTCCACCTGAACTTTCAGCTTATCAACCAGAAACAACCATTGCAGAAAAATTTCAAAACATGGTTGCTGGCGGAATACTCAACAGCCGGATGAAAGATTATTATGACATCTGGTTTTTGGGAAGAGAATTTGAGTTTGAAGGAATCCGGCTGCAAAAAGCTCTCCATGAAACATTCAGGCGGAGAAAGACTAATTTGCCGGTAAAAGAACCACCGGCCCTAACAAAAGATTTTTTTGAAAACCAACAAAAACAAGCCCAGTGGACGGGTTTTTTGGGCAAACTTGATCTATCCTCGGAGGAATTGTCCCTAAAAAAAGTTGTCAAAGAAATCCGTGATTTCCTTATGCCGGCGACTGCAGCCGCCGTCAGAAAACAACCGTTTAAAAAAAGATGGTTCCCAGGTGAGGGATGGAAATGAATCCTTAGCCCTCCGTGGTCCTCTGCGTCCCCCGTGGTAAACAGCTTTTGAATTTGCCCTTTCGCCTTCCCATATCTCTGCGCCTCCGCGTTTCCCAGCCTTTGACCTTGCCGTTTCGCCTTTCCTCTCGCTCCCTCGCTCCCAAGCTCCCATCCTCTGCTGTCCCGAGTTCGACCAAAGAATCCAACTACCAACAAGGAACCAGCAACCAGCAACCAGGAACCAGGAACCAAAAACCCCCCCAACTCCTGTAGGCTAAAATAGTTTCAAATCCCCCTGAAATCGGGTAAGATGTTATAGTTCTATTGAGCAAGTTTTAAAACCGTGCCAATCAGGGCTGCGAGCCTGGGTTGGACCGTCTTAAAATGAATTTATAAGGTGAAAAAATAATGGAACAGTTGGGAAAAACGATAAGAATTTATTTGGCTAATGGTAAACCGTCAGGAGTAAAAATAGCCGAAATCATCAATTGGACAGGACGCGTATTTGTATGTCCGAAAGCGAACTTGGATAAATTAGCCAGACAAGAGGATGTTAAACGACCTGGGATTTATGTTCTCGTGGGAGATGATCCGGAACACTTATCAAAACAAAGAGTTTATATAGGCGAAACCGATAATGTTTTTACTCGTTTGAAGAATCATTTGGACGAAGATCAAGATTATTGGACTCAAACTGTTGTTATTGTTAGCAAAGATGAAAATTTAACAAAAGCCCATGTGGGATATTTAGAGAGTCGTTTGATTGAATTGGCTGAACAAACTGATTATGCATTTATTGAAAATAAAAAAGGTTCTTCACCAAACCCATTGCCACAACCAGATATTGATAATATGGAATATTTTCTTGAACAATTGAAGATTATTTTGCCAATTCTGGGGTTTAATTTTTTGAAACCAAGGCAAAAAATTAATTTGGATCAAAAATTTTCGTCTCCTACCTTTATACTTGAATCTGTTGGGGCAAAAGCAAAAGCCAAAGAAATCGATGAAGAATTTATAGTTTTGAAAAGATCCACTGCTCGTATTAAAGGGGCTGAGTCTTGGGAATCTTATGTAGATTTAAGAGAACAGCTTGTTGAAGAAAATAAGCTATCATTATCGGAGGAAGAAGGTTACTATATATTCACAGAAAATGTTGCATTTAATAGCCCGAGTGCAGCAGCAGCCGTGATATGTGCTACCAATATAAATGGTCCAATAACGTGGAAAATAGAGGGTAGCAATAAGACGTATAAAGAATGGAAAAAAGAAACAGTTGAGTGGGCAGAAAATGAATAAATTTACTTTAATTGATAACGAAGATGTTTTGATGGCAAATGAAATATGTTCAGTTATAGAAAATGCAAAAAACTGGATATTGCCGCCGCATATTTTTCAATTTCTGGTTGGGAAAAAATAGTTGAAGAATTGGAAAGATTCTTTAAAAAAGGTAATCCTGCTCGTTTTTTGTTGGGTGTACATCCATCTTCGGGGGCAAAAGCCCTTTTATATAGAATTCGTGAATTTCAACAAAAATTAGGGAAAGACTCACTTGGTGTAAAATTTATTCCTCCACGTTCGGATGGAAGAGATTTTCATGCAAAGGTTTATATAGCTAAAAAAGGTGACTGTTCCGAATTGGTTGTTGGTTCAAGTAATCTCACTCATGGCGGCTTGATCAGTAATCTCGAATTCAATTATAGAGAGCGATGCAATACGGATGATCCAAAGTTTATTGGCATCCAACAATGGTTCAACAATTTATATAAAAACGAAGCTGTGGAATATCATTGGGAGACCCTGGAAGAACTTTTTAGTCTACCGCCAGCATCTAAAGAAAAAACAACCCCCCGGATTTCAATCGGAAATATCGATTATTTTCATCATTTTTTAGCGATTCAACTCAAGTATTTAACTGTTCCGCTTGGGGGGCGAGTAAACCCATTTTTCTTTCAAATGAAAAATGTCCAGGACATGATTCAGGAGTATGAAGATCGACTCGCGGGACGGCGAGGAAAACTAATTGCCCACGAAGTTGGGTTGGGAAAAACAATTGTGGCAGGTTTGACCCTCAAAGAAGTGATTGAGAGGAAAACAACCCCACGTATTTTGATTCTTTGCCCAGCTTCGTTGACTGAACAGTGGCAACAAGAAATGTGGGATAAAATCGGTGAAGAATTCCCGATTATTACCAGTGACAAAATCAATGAATCTGGAATTAATATTTTTCGAGAGGAACGTCAAGCCATAGTATCTATCGATTTATTCAAAAACCAGGTTATGACAAAAAATCCAGATCCAGCTACAGCGCGTCAGGAAAAATATCTGCTTGATTCGGATTGGTCAGAAGATCTACGCTATGATTTTGTTGTACTTGATGAATCCCACTACGTGAAAAACCATACTTCCAAGCGCTATAAAGCCGTCTTTCAACTTGTCAAACAGTTAAAAAAGCCAGATGGATATATAGCGTTGCTTTCAGCGACCCCCATACAAAACAAAGAGGAGGAACTCTATTACCAGTTATTTCTTACCTATCCGGAACTTCTGAAAGATGAACAAGGAAAAATAAATCCTCCAACTTCAGCCGATTTTCGCAGTTTACAGGATTTACGTGATGATCTACGCCGAGATGCCATTGACCGAAAACTAAGAAGTGATGAGGATATTCAGGATTTATTTAAAGAACGAAAAACCCCCGAAGATGTTCGACGAGAAATGACAGCAAACGAAACAGCTCTTTATCAGAAGCTGGCCAGATTTTTAGGAAAAGAATGTGAATTTTATACGATTATGTCTACGGCTGGTTCCCACCAGTATATGCAGAGAATTGTACCGTTCATAAAAATAACGTACTTACGTGAATTTTGCTCCTCGGCCGATGCGATTTATGAAGCTCTTGTCGGTCAAGAAGAATTAATCGATGGTCAGTGGGAATTACAAACAAAATGGGAGCAAGGCGATGTATCACAACCTCTGGCAAATAAGATGGCTTTAAAGGGGCGGATTTTAACGGCTCTTCACAATAGAGCTATTTCATATGGTGAGTCTTCAGAGGAGCAGATTCAAATTCTCAAAGACGAAAATTATGATCTTTTTGAACAGTTAGAAGAATCCGAAGAAGGAGAACTTCAACTTGAGTTATCAGAAGAACAGTTGGATGGACTTCGCAATGACCTTGAGACAATTAATGAAATTGCTGAAGAAATTCAAAACATAAAGCCATTTGCAAAAGAACGAAAGATAACCGACGATATCAATGAAATTTTAGAACAGGAACTGCGTAAAATTGTTATCTTTGTTGCGTATCTTCCGACAGGGAAAATAATCCAGGATAAATTAACCAGCGTCGGAATCAAAGCTGATTTTTATCACGGGGGATTGGATGAAGGCCAGCGAAATAATTTAATTGATTGTTTCTGGAATGAGGATCAGAATGATGACGACCGTTTGGATGTACTTATTGCTACAGATGCCGGGGGGGTTGGTTTGAATCTCCAAGTGGCCAACCACGTTATTAATTATGATCTCTCCTGGAATCCGATGGTAGTCGAACAGAGAATTGGACGAGTGCACCGTATTGGACAAACGAAGGATGTGTTTGTACGAAACCTTGTTGCTCAAACCTCCGATTCCGGTGAAGGCGAGTCCATTTCTGTTGAGGAACAGATGTATCAAACTCTCAGTGAAAAAATCGACCTGATCAAGGCCCAAGACATCGATTTGTCCGACGAGGTTATCGCCGATTCTCTTGTCCAGGATTCGGAATTAACGGAAGCTACACTGCGCTATCAAGCCAACGAGATTTCTAAGGAAGATTATGAAAAGATTATTGAGGATGTGGTTGAAAAGCAGTCAGACAAACTTGAAGAATTACAGCAACTCAGTGAACTTAAAACCCTCGAGTCCGTGACCGATGAAGAAGAACGAAAGCGTGCTGAACAACAGGGGATATTGTTTGATAAATACCTTCAGGAAGTTTTGGAAGATATTTGTGAGTCCTACGCTACTGAAGTTGAAGAGCGTTCGGATGGAACCCTAAAAATCCGAGTGGATTCCTCTTTATCCGATAGACAGTTGGTTGATGAAAATTGGTTAACAACCGATCGTGAACTTGCGGAAAAGCGACGTGAATTAAAATTTTTCGGGTTACGACATCCTTGGCTCCAAAGTTATATTGAGGAGCTTAAATCTTCGGAGAAATCCATTAAAGTCCGGCGAAATATTACACAAAGAGACCTGGAGAATTTTAACGAAACATTTGATAAAATTAACGTGGAAAGTGTTAGCGAGGCTCTTCAGTCGGAGGGTGTTATTCACCAGTTTAATTTTTTACTAACACATACAATACAAGCTGGGGACAAACCGGAAGAAACTCACGAAACGCTGTATTCAATCGCCGGTGCCGAAAATATCAACACTCACGATGAGGTCTATAATGGGAAATTGAATTTCATTCAGGGCACGGAAACTCAATTTGAACAAGAAATCCCAGTCAATATGGTTGAGCAAGCACGTAGTCAGGCGGGCCAATATCTTGATGAGCAAATTGACACGATCAACAATGACAATCGAAAAGACGCGACCATGCGAATGCAGTTTCGCTTAAATCAGAAAATGTCTGAAATTCAGAACAAGCGTGAACAGATGGAAGCACTGGCGGAATCAATCATTCCACGATTGAAACGCGGAGAAGAGGACACGAATTATCCCTCTGTTGAATCCGCCGAGGAACGTTTAAGAGAATTGGAGCAAGAAGTAGGGGCGTTGAGTCACGAATTTGATCGGCTTCGGAGTGAACAGCAGGAAAGAGTGAATCAAGCGCTTCAGTTTGAGGTTGAGCGTGAAGAACCCCAATTGCTCAGTTACTGTCAATACGTTTATGAAGGGAATTGATTTTGTTGCCCACGACAACGACGGACATTTTTGAAACGCTACTTGAGGATAAGAAACAAAACCGTTTCTATAACTATCGTAGCGATCAAATCTGGAATAAGTTTTTAAAAACTTATCTTCGCGACGAGCTGGGTTGGGGAGATGAACTTCCGCAGCCCCAGGGAATTGATTTGCCCAACGCGATGCTTCCCCTTGGTGAAAATGTACGCGTGTTTATTGCTCCTGCCAAAGACAAACCTCTACTTGTCGAACAGGAAGCCTGGATGTGGCTCCAGGGGAACAAAGAACAACGACTTTCCATTATTACAACCTTTGAAGACTGGGAAGTTATTTATCGCGGTGAAACGATAGCCGAATATACGTCGGAACAACTTAAGAGAAACGCAACCGCTATACCACAGCTTTTATCGAAAAAAGCAATTGAAAGTGGCACCTATCTAAAAATGGTCGGTGATCTCTTCCGGAATTTGATTGATGAACAGGAAATTGATGACTACGTTAAAGAGTTCAATCAACTTCGAAAAGAAATCGGCCAATATCTGATCAAAAATCCTTACTACATTACTGATAGAAAGGGCCGGGAGGTCTCAACCCCCAAAGACAAGCACTACGCTTGGAATATTATTGGTCTGAATGGTGATCTTGAATCACGCGAACGTGATGAACGAATCTTTAACTACGTGATACAACGTTTAATTGACCGTTTTTTGATTTTTCGTTTTGCTGAAGATAGTGAAGTGTTAGTTGGAAATGAATCAAAACCACTGAGCAGTCTTTATTATCAACGTATTCAGGGATTATCCAATGAAGAGTTGAAAGCCCAGGACACGGTTTGGAAACTGATTGCCGGGTATTCCGGAAATCAAAATGGAAACGACGTTGAGCCGGGATTGTTTGGAAAATTTGCCGAAACGTATAACGGCGGAGTGTTCGAACCGATTGATGATGAAACCATTAGCAAGGAATACGACATCGTTAATGCACTGCCACTAAATGATTACCTGATCAAACGAATCCTTGAATTTTTGGTAGAGCGGAAAGTTAAGAAAAAACTGGCACGGATACTCGGATATATTTACGAAAAATACATTGGGCAACAACTATACATTGTTGCAGACACAAAGGATCCTGATCGAATTAAAGAAAAGGCAAATAAAACCTCTGTCAAAACGTTGAAATCGGATTTTGGAACCGAAGGACCGTTTGTGACGCTGGAAAAGACACCGGAGAAGAAGGGACAGGGAATTTATTACACCCCGGAAGATGTGACCCGTTACATCAATCAGGAAACTGTCGGGAAGTTACTCCGTCCACTTGAGTCGCGACTCGATCAAATTACCAATCATGGAAGCGAAGAAACGATTGAAGAGTTACTAAAAATCTATAATGAAGCACGGTCCTTGTCAGTTTTGGATCCGACCTGCGGGTCTGGAGCGTTCTTGATTGAATCACTTCGCTTATTCCGAAAATTTTATCTCCGGCTGTTGAAAGTCTCGGCCAAATCTCTGGCAAACAATCTTAATGAGCTCCAACAATGGAAAAAAGAAGAAATTATCAACCGGGCTAAGCAAAAAGGGCATCCCGAATTGGGGGAGATGTTGGTTGAATTACGCACGCCCGGAGTCCTGGCCCTTAATTGGAATATCCATGGAGTCGACATTGATCCCCGCGCGGTTGAAATTTGTGCTGTCTCTTTGATGATCCAGGTGGTTGATGAACTGGTTCACCGTGAATCCGGTAATGAAGTCGTCCGCTTTCCCGGAATCATGGGGGAACATATCAAGCAGGGGAACTCATTAATTTCACCTCTCCTATATCAGGAAGAACAAACTCCCTGGGAATGGCTGGAAGACAATTACAAGGATGAAGTAAACCAAATTGCCGAATTACGTCAGAGACTTCGCGCTGAGCAGGAAGAAAATATCCGGAAAGCAATTCGCGAAGAAATAAATGAGATCACTACAAAACTGTATCAACAAATCAATGCCGGGCTACCCGACGATTGGAAACCGGAAAATGAAAAAGAATTTGCTTTTCAAATTGAATTCGCAGATTTGTTTGCTGAACAGGGTGGATTTTCAGCAGTGATTGGTAACCCGCCGTATATAGA
>CAYTSZ010000051.1:0-11696 GCA_964440635.1 uncultured bacterium | reverse complement strand
GCACAGCCTGGGTTCCATAAAATTAGTTAAAATAGAAGTATATAGACTGCCGGGTCCAACCACTATCAACTCCGCCTCGGAAACGGCCAGAATTGCCTCCGGATTTGGATCCAGCGGTCGGGGTTCCACCTCCAGATCAATAATTTTTTTGTCAGACCCGGATATCGAGGTTTCTCCCCGGCAAATGCTGCCGTCCTCCATTTCAGCGGCCAGGCTGGGAGTTCCCCACATCGAAGGCAAAACTTTCCCCTGTATAGCCAGAACCTCCGAGCAAGCACTTATTGCCTCCGGGAACCCCCCCTGCAAATCGGTCAGGGCCGCCAATAAAATATTGCCGATCGAATGACCGGCAAGATCACTGCCTTTTTCAAACCGGTATGAGAATAGTTCCGATAATCTCTGTTCCTCCGGGGCCAGAGCGGCGAGGCAATTTCTCAAATCCCCCGGGGCGGGAAGATCAAAATCCTCCCTGAGACGACCGCTGCTACCTCCATCATCAGTAACCGCCACGATCGCTGTGAGATTACCACTAATCTTTTTCAAACCCCGCAGCAGAGTTGAAAGCCCCGTGCCTCCGCCAAGCGCTACAATCCTGGGGCCCCGACTTAACCATGACTGCCGGCTCAATTTATGTATTACCGGTTCTCCGCCGGTATATATTTTATTAACCAGCGAATGGATTAAACCAATCATCCCGAGGACCACTACCAGCAAACCGGACAGTATGAAAAAATAAAACCGCAATCCCAGACCGGTAACCGGCGGTATAAGTTGCAGAGGGAAACGGCTCAGGCCCAGAGAAAGCAGGGCCACTCCCACAACTGTAAATAATATCCACCGTTTTATTCCCAGACCGGGTTCAAACCATCTCCACATATTAACTTACCCCGTCTTATCAGTTTTTCGCTCTATGTCACGGTGCATGCTCACAACATTTATATTTTTAGTTTCAAAATATTTTTTAAGTTCTTCCACCAGATAAACCGAACGATGGCGACCTCCGGTGCAACCAAGACCTATGAAGAGAGCGGTTTTATCAGTTTCCAGATACATATCCACACTGTAACCAATAAACTGTTTTAATCTTTCCAGATATTTATCCGTATCCTCAAAACCGGACATAAACCTTTCTATTTCAGAATCAAGCCCGGTAAGTGGTCTCAATTCGTCATGATAGTGTGGGTTGGGTAAAAAACGAACATCAAATAAAAAATCAAGATTACTGGGAGACCCATATTTAAAACCAAAACTCAACAGAGCCAGAGTAAACCTTTTTCGGGGCCGGGGATGACATAAATCCAGCAAAAACCGTTTAAACTCGTGAATATTCGTTTCCGTGGTGTCCACTACCATATCAGCAGCACTTCGGACGGGAATCAACTGTTCTTTTTCCTGCACTATAGCATCCTCAAGACCACCTTCACCGGCCAGGGGATGCAGCCGGCGCGATTCACGATACCGATTCAAAAGTTCCTCTTCGGTTGCCTCCAGAAAAATTATCTCGAGTTCGACGCCCTCCTGCTCAAACTTATTCACAATTTCCGAAAAATCCGATACGAACTTTTTTTCCCTGATATCAAGGATAAATGCCACCGGTCTGTTATCCGGTTGATTTTTGCAGAGAGTGATAAACCGGTCGAGGAGGGGAACAGGGAGATTATCCACGCAGTAATACCCCATGTCTTCAAACGCCTGTAAAGCCTGGCTTTTACCCGCCCCTGAAAGTCCCGTTATTAAAGAAAATTTAAGCGAGTCCATTGATCAATGTCCCATCATTCCGGGATACAGTGAACCTCAGGCCCGACCGGTATTATCAGCAGACTAAGGAAAAAACTCTTTACCGGATCAACGGGCTTACTGCTGTTCTTCCTGCTCTTTGATTATATTCAGGATCTCTTCACTGGTTTCTGCTTCCTGCAAAAGATTTCGGAAACGAATATTTTTGAGCATCCGGCTGATTCTGGCCAGCACTCTGACATGTAAACCCGCTTCTTTCTGCGGCGAAATCAACAGAAAAACAAGATGGACGGGTTTGCCATCCAGAGACTGAAAATCTATTCCATCCTTAACCCGGCCAAACGCAGCAACAAGGTTGTCCACTGCAGGCGTTTTACCGTGCGGAATGGCAACTCCATTGCCTATTCCGGTACTCAGAATATCTTCCCGTTCTTTAACTGCGCGCAATGCTTCCTTGGGATCATCCACCTTACCGGCATCGGCAAGATCGGAAACCAGCTGTTCAAAAACTTCATCACGATTCTTCGCTTTAAGATCAGCCTCTATGAGATCTTCTGAAAGAAGATTTGCCACAGAAACCGAACCTGATCTTTCTAATGTTGCCATGTTAATATTGCCTCCCGATTTAATAAAAATCATCTACATAAATTTTATCCTATCATTTCCGGGGAAAATAAAATAGCAGCTTGACATCGTTTTTATTTATTTTCCGACCTAAACTCCCGTTTCTATCAGTCCGTAGTTTTTTTCACCGCGCTGATAGATAACATTGATATCTTCCGTCACCTGATTGGTAAAAACAAAGAAGTTATATCCGAACTCTTCCAGTTGCAGAACCGCTTCCTCCACCGTCATCGGCTTGGCGGTCATCACCTGGCGTTGAATGATTCGGGAACTGAGTTCCTCGGTTTCTCCTTCTTCCATTTCAATTATTTTAGATGCCATCTCCCGGTTGGGACCATTTAAATCTTTTTTGCGGTGGTCTGTCATCCGGTCGTGATACTGACGCAACTGGCGCGAAAGTTTGTCTACAGCCTCATCTATCGCGGAATACATATCCTGGGTGGTAGAACGTCCTTCAAAAAATTTACCCAGGCCGTTTAACTGAATATCCGCCGTCTGTCTTTCGCCCTCCACTTCCATCTTCACGATAGCATTGACCACTTTATCCGGCTCCTGAGAAAAATATTTAATTAATTTACTAACACGTTTTCGTGCATACTTTTTTAAAGGATCGGTAAGTTCGATGTTTTGTCCGACAAACTGAAAATCCATTTCCATATCTGATTCCTCCTAATATAGTTAAATTTCTATTCAAACTCATATAGTATACATCAACCTGGTAACCTATTAAACAGACAACCCCGGTTCCCGATAAGAGGGGGTTTATATTTTTTACTTTTCTTTAACCCTCTTTCTCAAATTCCAGGAGGGTATCTCCAACTGTTTTCTATACTTGGAGACCGTTCTCCGCCCGATTTTTATACCCTGTTCTCCCAGTTTTTCCATAATTTTTCGATCACTAAGCGGTTTTGTTTTATCCTCATTTTCAACAATCTCGGCCAGAAGAGCCTTTACTGCCGTAGTGGCCACTTCCCCACCGTCTTTGGTTTTCAAACCCGGCGAGAAGAAAAATTTGAGACTATAAAGACCACGTCGGGTCTGCACGTATTTGTTACGAACGGCCCTGCTAATCGTTGATTCGTGCATACCAATGTCATCTGCCACATCCTTGAGAACAAGAGGTTGGAGCCCTTTGACCCCCTTTTTGAAAAAATCTCGCTGGAACTCAACTATGCTGCCAACTACTTTATACATGGTTTGCTGGCGCTGGTAGATACAGTTTAGAACCCAGAGGGCACCACTTAGTTTTTCTCTCACATATTCCTGCAGCTTGGGATCGTCACTTTCCAGCATTGCCCGATAACGGGCATTAATACGCAGAGGCGGCAATTCGTTGTCATTCAAAACTATGGCAAAATCATCATCCAACTCACGAATTAAAACATCCGGTGAAATATACTGCCGGTTTGCTTCCTCGTAAACCCTGCCGGGGCGAGGTTCCAGTTGATGGACAATATCAGCTATTTCCTGAACAACTTCCGGCGATATTTCCAGCCGGTCAGATATTTTTTTAAAAGATCTTTTTTTAAGATCATCCAGGTGCTCGAGAATTATCTGCTCGGTTTTGGAAGGGAGCTCAATATCTATTTCTTTAAGCTGAAGAAGAATCACTTCCTCAAGATCACGGCCACCAACCCCGGGGGGATCAAGCTTCTGTACAATTTCTAAAATCTCTTGTGCCTTTTCAAGCGAAATATCACTGTCCTCGGCCAGCTCTTCAATACTGGCTTCCAAATAACCGTCCTCGTTAATGAATGAAACAAAGAAAACCGCAAGTTCCATATCCTCTTCAGAAAGATCCAGCAGACGCAGCTGCCAGCGCAAAGAATCCTGGAGAGATTCGCTCTGTTCGGCAAGCGATCTGAATTGTTCCTCTGCGTTCCCGGGACCGTAATCGCTTTGTTTGTGACGGAAATAATAATAATCTTCACCCCTGTTAATCATCTCATCCCAGTCTATTTCTTCGGCCGGTTTTTCTTCTTCCTCTTCTGCTTCGGGGGGATTTTCTGTTCTGTTTTCTTCTATTTCAAGTAGAGGATTTTCCTGTAATTTTTCGGTTAACCACTGGGCCACTTCATGAACAGGCTGTTGAAGCAGTTTTATAGCCTGCTGATGCTTTTGCGAAACTATAAGCCGCTGCTTCTGCTTCTGTTGCTGACTTTGATGCTGGGATGCGAGCTGTTCAAATCTCAATGCGGTCATCAGTATACTCCTTAGTAACTAAATGATTTACCGAGATAAACTTCTCGCGCTCGCGGGTTATCAACCAGGCTCCGGGCATCACCGGAAGCCAGTATTCGTCCTTCGTTGAGAATATAAGAACGATCAGTAATAGCAAGTGTTTCCCGGACATTGTGATCGGTAATCAGAACTCCGATTCCCCGTTCTTTCAACAACCTTACCAGCCCTTGAATCTCTTCTACCGCTATCGGATCAACCCCGGCAAAAGGTTCATCCAGCAGTAAAAAATCAGGGTCAGGTATTAAGGCCCTGGCCATCTCCACGCGACGTCTTTCACCACCGGAGAGTGAACGCCCTGGGGTGTTTTCAACGTGATGCAGATCGAAATCATCCAGAAGCTCTTCAATACGTTCATTGATAGTGGAAGTATCTTTCTCTACCAGCTCCAGGATCGCCTGAAAATTTTGTCTGACACTTAAGTTTCTAAACACAGAAGGTTCCTGAGGCAGATATCCAAGTCCCCGGCCGGCGCGCCGGTATAAAGGTAGAGCGGTGACATCTACACCATTAAGCATAACCCTGCCAGTTTCCGGTCGGACCAGACCTATAACCATTAAAAAAGTGGTCGTTTTACCTGCCCCGTTGGGTCCAAGCAGACCTACAATCTCCCCCCCGAAAATCTCAAGATCAACTCCGTCAACCACACGACGTTCATCGTAAATTTTAACCAGATCTTCCGCGATAAGTTCAGTGGTCACCGTTATCCGCTCTCCTCCCTGCGGCGCAAGACACCCTCAATATTACCGTGCATCCTGAGTTTTTCAGCCGACAGGTCCATCCATATCCTATCCGCGTAAAACTTCCCCCGCGAATCTTCTACGAAAGCCTCTCCATCGAGAACAACCGTGTCGGCTCTGACATCATATTGCGCTCTTTGACCTCTCCCGACTATATTCTCCCTTACGATTTCAACCTGGCCGTAGGCTTCTATATGTTTAATTGTATCCCCCCCGGTTTCATAATAGACCTCCATCCGGTTGGCACTGATTTTACCATGTTCATCAGCAACTTTCACATTACCTGTAAAAACCGCCCGGCCCTCGCGGTTAAAAACTTCCAGATAATCGGCGTTTATATCATAGGCCAGAACAGGAATGCCAATAAATATAAAAAATATTCCACTCAGTGCCAGTGCCATTTCACGTTTGATTTTAATTCCATCCTTTCTTCAGCCAGATCAATAAACATCCCCCGGGCTTCAATATCAGCATTTGAAGTTTGCATTTTGACATTAGTATCAGTCTCAAGTGTTCCGCTGCGGCGATCCCAGTGCAAGACTTCAGTTTTAAAAATTTGCTCTTCCACCACTCTTTTTATAACAACATCTCCACGCAATTCAAGCAACATACTTTCCATATTATATCTGCCTTCCCGGGCAGTTATAACAGCAATTGTATCGGAGTTTTCCTTGTAAATCACCCGGGGGCGAGAAAGCTCTACCCGTTTATTTATTTGCTTTGAGGACGGCGAAGTTAAAATCCACACGGCGTTCTCCCGGGGAGTCTCAATCAACCTGAACTGCTCAATTTGGTGGGTAACGTTATTTACCAGCGTCGGTTTAGAACTCTCCGGTGATTTCGAATCTGGAAAAATATAATATCCCCCACCTGCAAAGACAGCAATCAATAAAAAAATTATTGCGAACCGACGAGATTCCATCGCGGCCCCAGCGGGTATTCAATAGAAATATGCCCGCTTTCCTCACCATACGGTCCAATGGTTTTTACTGTTTCACCATTAACAAGGAACTTAACCAGTTTATAATCTTCCGGGATATTTGCAATCAAAGAATTCACAATCGAATAAAGAAAGATCATTTCTCCGGACGAACCCTCCGCAGCTCCAATAAGTGCTTCATTAAAATCAAGATATACAATATCTTCCTCCAGAAATACCGAACGCAGCTCCAGATCAGATGGAACCAGGGATCTTAAATTTCCTTTTTCTGGTTCTTCTTTTAACTCCGCGATTATCTGTTCGATCCGGCCAGTGATATGTTCTGTTTCGGGGACAACTCTTTTTACCTCCTGGAGTTGATAGCGGGAAGAATTGAGAAAAAACACCACAACTTCCTCTTCTGGCAATTTTTCCTGGACGGGAGGGGCGGGTTCGGGACGAAAATAATTAAAAATCACCGCACCCAGCAGCCCCAGAAAAAAACAGGCAATCAGTATTGCAATGGTTTTTTTCATCCCTGGAACCTCGTTTTTCTATATTTCTCCAGCGCGGCGGCGAGAGCCTCTACCACAATTTGCTGATAACTTTCACTCCGCAATCGTTGCTCCTCGCGGGGATTAGAGAGGAAACCGGCTTCAAATAAAACTGCTGGCATCCGGGCGTCCTTCAAAACATAAAAAGGTGCCTGCTTCATTCCCCGGTTTTTAATGGTTGTCCTGGCATCCAGCTTGTCCAGGAGAAACCCGGCAAAAGCCTGACTTTCCATGGTATGAACGCTGGCCCTCAGCTGGCCGAGGATCCAGGCCACGTCACTCAATTCCTCGGAATCATATCCCTCATAACGCAAAACACTATTCTCAATATTAGCGCGCTCTCGGGCGGACGGGTCCGAGGCTTCCGCGCTAAGTGTAAACACTTCAAATCCTGTCGCCCGAGTGGAAGGTCCGCTATTGGCATGAATTGACACAAACACATCCGCACCATTTTTATTAGCTATCCTGGTTCGATTCTGGAGGGGAATAAAAACATCGTCTTCCCGGGTCAGAAGTATTTTAATCCGGGGATATTTTTCTTTGATATGTTTTTTTAACCTGCGAGCAATCTCAAGGATAACTTCTTTTTCCATCAGCCCTCCGGGTCCGATTGCTCCCGGGTCACGCCCACCATGCCCGGCATCGACCACTACCAACATCTCATCTTCTGCCACCTCCGGTATTTCTTCCAGAAAACTTCCTATCGGATCTTCATTCGCAGCCTCAGCCGCAGTGGCGACCCCCAGTTGAAACTGCCGGCGAGAGGGATTGTAGACAACAGAATGGTCAGTATGCTGGTTTAAAAGCCCTGCGGTGGCCCGTGGCGAAAGATAAATTCGGCCGGATTCGAATACAGGCTTCCCGCTTAGGAAAAGTTTTTTTCCACCAGCAAGGACATGTTCGCTTTTAGGGGAGAATCTAAAGGTAGTTTCCTTTTCTTTCACTTCCAGGCGCTTGGCGGATACATCCCACCTCACACTGAAATCTATCGCCTGAAAAAAATTATAGAGATCAAGCAATAAATCGCCATTACGGTTCAGACCGGGGACATCCCCTATAAAAGACCCCTCAGCATCCACAAGGCTGAGGTTGGCAGCCAGTGCAAAACAAGGGAAAAAAACTGCGCTGATAAATAAAATCAATACAAGGGCCGCGACTATATTTCGCATTTTACCTCCTGCTTTTTAATCGTCATTTACAGCCATATCTTAACTTACAAATTTACAGCCCTACCCAGCTGGATAATTATAAAGGGAATAAAGTATTTAACACGCAACTACCGGATTGGATTTAATGGTGGAGGCGGCGGGAATCGAACCCGCGTCCGCAGTGTTTCTGATTGAAAGGACTACATGCTTAGTCTGTCGAAGTAACTTTGCAGCCGCGGTTCAACAGACAAACCCATGCGGCTGCTGCACCATTCCCGGGATAGCGCCTGAAACAGAGGAATGGAAAACTGTCTCAGGGCTCCTGCTTACGTTGCCCTGGTTGCGGTGCCCGCAGAAAAGGCCTCCGGCCAGGGTGCCTCACTTAGCAGTGAGACATAGCGGCTATGTTAGGCCGCCATAGCAAAATCGCGTTCGGCAAATGAACGTTACCCGGTCGTTGATTACGGGGAGTCCGGATGTACCCCGGCATGCCCTTTCTCTCTTCTACACAGCGTCGAAGCCGATCGCCCCCATATTAAACTGTCAAATATCTGGCTGCGTATTAAGTATAACATCTTTCCCCCATAAATATATTCCTTCAATATCCGTGAAAATCTATTAAAACCTAAGTTGAGCGGTTTTTGATCGGAGACACCCGTTGGGTGATGATGTTTCATGTCTTGTTTTCTGATAAAGAGACTGGTGCATTTTTTTATCTTATCTGTGTCTTATATTTCTGACGTAACCTGCGCTCCTGATCGCGTTTCTTTGTTTTCTCACGCTTATCGTATTTTTTTAATCCTTTACCCAGCCCGAGCTGGACTTTAGCCCAGCCGCGATCATTAAAATAAATCTGGGTGGGAATCAGCGTATAACCCTGGCGGGAAAGCTTCCCTATAAGTTCTTTCATTTCCCTTTTTTTTAGCAATAGCTTCCGGGTCCGCTCCGGATCATGCTGCTGCTTTGCGGGAGCGTTTCCGTAATAACCGATGTAAGCTCCCAGCAATTCCAGTTGATCCCCCGAAACCACGGCATAAGCGTCCTTGAGGTGAGCTTTACCCTCGCGCAGAGCTTTAACTTCGGTCCCTTCGAGAACAAGTCCCGCCTCATAAAACTCTTCAAAATCATAATTGTGAAATGCTTTCCTGTTTTTGGTGACCGTTTTACCCATCGATATCACCAAAATGACTTTCAAGCACTTCAAGCAGTTTAAAATCCAGTTCCCTGCTTGGTATATCCACTCTGGTTATCTCAACGAGAACTTTATCACCCATGTACAACGATCTGCCGGACCTTTCCCCGATAAGTGACTGATCCTCTTCGTTAAAAACATAATAATCATCAAGGGTTGAAACGTGGATTAAACCCTCAAGGGTATTTTCCAGCTGCACAAAACAACCGAAATTTAAGACGGAGGATATATAAGCCTCCCGCTGCTCACCAACTTTATCCTGCATAAATTCAAGCAGTTTCACATTCATTGATTCTCTTTCGGCCGAAGTGGCGGTCTGCTCACACTCAGAAGTATGGCGCGCCAGCGCATCCAATTCGCCCCGCAAAGTTTTTTTCCGTTCCTGATCCATGCGGCCCGACTGCAATGTTTCTCGCAAAAGCCGGTGGACAACCAGGTCCGGATACCTCCGGATGGGGGAAGTGAAATGGCAGTAACAACCGGAAGCAAGTCCGAAATGCCCCACGTTTTCTGTCGAATAGCGGGCCCTCTGCAACGAACGCAACATATTCCAGGCCACAATATTTTCAATTGTTGTTCCTCGTGTTTCGGTTAAAACTCGCTGAAAGTCTTTAGGTTTCACTTCGTCCGGAGCGGGCAAACTAAGACCGAGGCCCCGAATAAACCGGGTCAGTTCCTCAACGTCATCACTGGCCGGAGGTTCATGGATACGATATAACAACGGCGTGTTTTTGTTGGAAAGATACCGGGCAACCGCCTCATTTGCCGCAATCATAAACTCTTCAATCAACTGATGTGAGCGGGTGTGCTCGACGGGAATTATTTCCTCCACCCTACCTTCCTTAAACTCCAGACGCACCTCGGGGAGATCAAAATCAAGAGTCCCCCTGTCCATCCGCCGGGCACGCATCTTCTGGGAAGCCGCGATCATATTATCAATCAGCTCCTCCAGCTCTGCAGGAGCATCCAGGCCCCTGCCATCAATATACTGATCAACTTCCGTGTAGGAAAGACATGCGGTCAAATTAATTACCGTCTCTTCAAACTCGGCGTCCACCACCTTACCGGAGGGATCAACTATTAAAAGCACCGACAGAGCAAGACGATCAGCCCCGGCCTGCAGGCTACCGGTTCCGTTGGAAAACTGAAAAGGAAACATCGGGATAACCCTGTCGGCCAGGTAAGTGCTGGTCGCACGTTCTCGCGCTTCCACATCCAATTTACTGCCGGATTTAATGTGATGGCTAACATCTGTGATATGCACACCGATACGATAATTCCCGCTTCGTGTAAACTCCAGGGAAACAGCATCGTCACGGTCTTTTGCATCAGCGGGGTCAATAGCCACTACTTTCAGGTCCCGCAGATCCAGGCGACGTTCTATCTCTTCGGCTGGAATATGAGCGGGAATATTTTCTGCTTCTTTTTGTAAATAATCATCAAATTCTGGCTCCAGCTCATATTTCTTAAGTAGCACCTTCTCTTCGACCTTCGGATCTCCGGGATCACCCAGCACATCTATTATTATTCCCTGCAGAGGTTCGTAAGTTTCTATCTCAACCTCAACCAGGTTCCCGTTTTTTACACGCGTGCTTCCCTCTTGATGGGGAACGCGCACCGGCTGTCCAACACGAACAGTGTCGGGAATAACAACGGTTCTTTCGCTGGTGATTCGCACTGTTCCGATCAACTTAGAGACACTGCGCTCCAGAATACTGACCACTTCTCCCACCGGATTTTTACCCCGTTTGGAAGGACGGGTTTCCACCAGCACTTTATCCCCGTTCATCGCCCCGCGCAGACGGCCGGGGGGAATAAATATATCTTTAATCCCTTCTTTTTCCGGGATAAGAAATCCATATCCCCGCTCGTGACGATCAATTTTACCTTTTAATTTTTTTCCCATCTTCAGTCAGTCCTCTTCGTCAATTTTTATTAGTTTTCCACTTGCTGACGCTATAAGCGTATCATTCTGATAACAACTGCCCTGTGCCTCATAAAGTTTTCCTCGTCTATAGCTGGCCTGAGCTTCAAATACAAGTCGTTCACCCACAACTGCCGGTTTTTTAAACCTAACATTTATTTCCACACTGACAACGTATATCCCTCTGAAAATGCAATGATTTGCCATCGTCTCATCAAGAACCGTGGTTAAAATACCACCGTGGACTACATCTTTCCAGCCCTGAAGCTCTTTACCGGGAATAAAAGAAGTTAGCAGTTTATTACTCTCTTCACAGAAATCCCATTCAAGATGAAGTCCGATAGGATTCTTTTCCCCACAGACAAAACACATTCTATCATCTTCTAAAGATTCCATAACCCTCTCCGTTAAACACGGTTCATAACACACAGTTCATAGTTAATCGTTCATAGTTTATAGTTAAAACCAAAACATCCAGTCAAACCATTTTTTACCACAGAGGTCACTGAGGGACACAGAGGTAAAATCAAAACCGATAAACAAAGTGCATAGTTCAAACTATAAATCAAAACCAATGGATTCCGGCTCGCACTGTTCTTACACATCCTTGTGTTCGCAGC
>CAYTSZ010000050.1:0-11767 GCA_964440635.1 uncultured bacterium | reverse complement strand
GTGTTTTTCGGGGGGCGCTAACTCCCCTGCCTGCTCCGAAAGTAGATTTTTTTCTCCCGTTCCAGGACAGGGATATTTTTTCGCCTGCTTCCAGACTTTCGGCTCTGAAAAAATGAGTGTTAAGATCATTCTGTCGGCGTCGCTCTAAATTTACTCCCGCAGCAACCTCCAGCCACTCATAAGCTGGTAACGCCAGGGTGATATCTTCTGTGGGGCGACTCAATTCCCAGCTCAATTCGCCACGGGACCCCGAAGAGGGCACAACATAATTAAACCCCAGCTCGGTCGCGCCGGGCGGAATTGAAAGTCCATATATCAACTCATCATCGTGAGAATTTATATGAGCATCCCCAAAAAAACCGGGGCCAAATAGAAAATCTTTAGCATCCGCCGGCAGGCCGATGCTGAAGAAATCTTTGCGGGCAGAAAATAACTTGCGCGAATTGTTATCGACAACGATTCTTTCCTGAACGGCAAAATTATCTTCCCCCGGCCGAATCAATATCTCTCGCCGTTTTATATTAAGCTGATCAAGCTGTGCGCCCGGTGGAAAAATATTAAGAGATATACTTCTTTTTTCCTGTTCTTCCGGGCTTATCCGGCGGGCGAAAACATAATCCCCCTGCGTCACTTTCAGTTCCAGTAAACCCTCCGGAATATATTGTTCTTCGAACTCCACCGTGCTATCAGTATTAAGCTGGGCCGAAGTGATTATTGTTCTCTCTTCGGAGCTTTTTTTATTCTCGACTAAATAAATTTCTACCTCCAGTTTCTGATCCGACAACCCCGGATCCATTGCCTTTGTCTCCAGCCGGTAGGAGGCAAAAGTAACACCAACCGTAAAAAACAGAAATAACAAAACAAAAAATATAAATTTTACCCTTAAAATACTCAAAATAGACCTGACCACCTTCGGAGAAACGATTTTCTAACCCTACGGCACAGCAGAAGGCTAATTAACGGCATAATTTCAAAGAACATAAATCAAAAATAAATTTCACCGGGTTCCAATCTTACAATTTATTTCTCATAGCTTACAGGATTTCTTCTGGTAAGAGGAAAAAAATAACCCGTAAGTTAAACAGACTGAACTTCGGGACGGCGAGAAAATTGTTTCCGGGCAAATAAAAATTTATCAGATATTCATATAGAAACTTTGCTTCCCCGCCAAAAAGAACAGCACCACTTCCCAAAAATCTCTGTGTGGGTAAAATTTTTCAAGGACGATAGTTTTTTATACAACAAAAAACTATGAAATAACCTCTTTAACCTCTGCAACTATTGCCGAAGCACTCAGGCCATATTTTTCCAGCAGTTCATAACCGGGCCCCGACTCCGCAAAGGTGTCCTCCAGGGCAACAAAACCACAGGGCACCGGATAATTCTGACCTAAAACACGGGCCACGGCGCTACCAAGTCCTCCCCAGATCTGATGTTCTTCCGCCACCACAACAGCACCTGTTTTACGGGCCGAGGAAACAATTGTTTTTGCATCAAGGGGCTTTATAGTATGACAATCAATAATTTCTATTTCCAGCCCCTCATCAGCCAGTATTTCAGCCGCCTTAATCGCTTCGGCTACAAGCAGACCGTTTGCAACAACAGTCACATCAGCACCTTCACTAACCACATTTGCTTTACCGAGAGTGAACCGGGCATCCCGATCATAAACAAGTGGGGCATTGGGCCGACCGGTGCGCATATAACAGGGTGAATCAATCTCCATAAGCTGGGGGACAAGTGCGCGGGTTGAATGTTCATCGGCCGGAGAACAAACAAGCATACCCGGTGCCGCCGTCATCAAAGCAAAATCTTCTACGCTCTGCTGGGTAACCCCATCTTCACCGCCGCTGATTCCACCGTGGGAAGCAACGAATTTTACAGGCAAATCGGCATAAGCCACAGAAACTCTAATCTGATCGTAAGCCCGTGCTGTTAAAAAACAGGCAAAACTACTTACAAAAGGAACAAAACCGCTTGCCGCAAGCCCTGCAGCGATCCCGACCATATTCTGTTCCTGAATTCCGGTATTATAAAAA
Organism: uncultured bacterium; assembly: GCA_964440635.1. Lineage (GTDB taxonomy): Bacteria > T1Sed10-126 > T1Sed10-126 > T1Sed10-126 > T1Sed10-126 > CAYTSZ01. Next base: position 9,728 of record CAYTSZ010000050.1, on the reverse strand, counting down.
CGCTCGGGAAATTTTTCTTCAAATAAATATGTCCGGGTGGATTTAGCCAGATCTCCGTCCAAAACAACGATTTCAGGATATTTTTCTCCCAGTTCAGCCAGGGCCACGCCGTAGGCATCTCGGGTTGCCGCTCCGATTTCTAATTCCATCAGCCGAGCCTCGCTTCCTGCGCTTCAAGTTCCGCAAGCGCTTTTTCCAGTTCTTCATCATCCGGCGCTACCCCGTGATAGTTATTGTCGTTTTCCATAAAAGAAACTCCGCTGCCTTTAACAGTATCGGCAATAATAACATGGCACTGTTCCTCATCAGTCTTTGCTTCCTTTAGCGCCTTTAAAACCTCATTAATATTATGTCCGTCTATCCGATTTGTTTTCCACGAAAAGGAACTCCATTTCTCTTCAAACGGTTCCAGGGCCATAATTTCCTCAATGGGACCGTCAAGCTGAAACTTATTATAATCTACAATTGCGGTTAGATTGGTTAATTTGTGATGGCTGGCAAACATCGCCGCTTCCCAGACCTGTCCCTCGTTACTTTCTCCGTCACCAACCATACAGAACGTGTGATAATCCATATCTCTCTGCCGGGCAGCAAGTGCAATTCCGGCCGCAATCGAAAGACCCTGACCAAGTGAACCGGTAGAGGCTTCCACAGCAGGCAGACGAGAATAATCGGGATGGCCTTGCAAACGGCTCCCCAGTTCGCGCAGTTCCATTAATTCTTCCACGGGAAAATAACCCGCTCGCGCCAGAGCAGAATAAAGAGCGGGAACTCCGTGCCCTTTACTCAAGACAAACCTATCTCGCTTGGGCCAGGCGGGATTTTCGGGGTTCTTATTAAGTACTTCAAAAAAAAGAGCCGTGATTATTTCAACCATGGAAAGCGAACCACCGGGATGGCCGCTTCTGGCGGCGTGAATCATTTTGACAATATCTTTGCGGATGGTAAGTGCCATTTTTTCCAGTTCAACTGTATCCTTCATTTTTTACACCCAGTTTTTCGAACCATTCGGAAAAACAGTTGAAACTTTGCTTGCCCGAAACGGCTCTGAAATAAAAAACTTTATTATTATTTGGAAACGTTAAATTTTAGCCTATCACAATGAATTTATCCATAGTTTTATAGGAGAATTAACCGGCGGACACCTTATGAACTTATTTTTTACTCTGACGCGTACGCAGCGGGGGTAAAACTACAATCTCACTTAAAGACACAAACTCAATACCCTGTTTTTGATACTGGGGAATCCTGTGGGCCAGGACACGGGCCGTATTTTCAGACTGAATATGTCCTATACCAATAGCTTCTCCACGACGGCGGGCCAGCCTCACCAGTTTTTTTAACTGATTGTCGATATACCGGGGATCCGTTTTTCGATCCAGAAATACCTGGTTTTTTAGAAAGGATACTCCGTGAGCCGCGGCCAGTTTTCCTGCTACAGAGTTTGGATTAGTATTGCTGTCCAGGTAATATAGACCCCGCTCAGATAGCACCTGCATAACAGCTTCCATACCGGCAGGATCGGCCGTAAAAGCCGAACCCATGTGGTTGTTAATACCCACTATACGCGGATATCGGTTAAGAAATTGTAGAATATTATTTTTAATTTCCCTGCCGGACATTTCCGTGAACAGGGCATATTCTCCGGGATCATCTACCGGGTAGCCAAGCGGTTCCATGGGCATGTGCAAAATAAACTCGAACTGATCCTTCCAACGTCGGTAAAGTTCTCTGCTGTGGGGACGACCGGGCATCAGCCCCATGGTAAGTGGAGCGTCTATGCTTTCCAGTATGGGAACTGTAGATTTTACCCAGCCCAAATCATCAATAACAATTGCAACCCGAGGAGACGATCGGTCGGAGGAGAAATCATTAAACGGAACATCTGTTTTTTGGGTTTTCTCCCTGCTGCGAAATTGATTATCCGGGGTAGGATATTCGACCTGAGAGGGCCGGGGCAAATTAACCCCGAATAGATAGGCAAGTATAATACCTGTTAAAAAAAATAAACTACCCAGTGCTACAACGACTGCAAATATTTTCTTCATTTTTTGTCAAGTTGAGCAACTACATCCTCAACCCTCCAGTTTTTTTCATCAAGCGTGGGCGAAAAATACTCAAGGGCCTTCTTCAACTGATGGTCTGTCGCCGGATCGGAAAGTGTTGTTTTTCCTTTCATAGCCCTTTGCTGACGAGAAATATAGAATCTCAAATATCGTTCTTCAAGTGTGAACCCCTGATCACGCAGTTTCTCGATCAAACTCTGAATTTCTTTTTCTGTCGGGTCTGGATTTTTCTGTAGAAAAACAAGTATCGTATCCCCGCGCAATAGCTTACCGATCTCTTTGCGAACACCGGTGTCCGGAAATTCCTGTTTTATCGGTATCTGCGGTGGTATTCCTTTGGACTCGATTTGGTAGCCACCCGGTGTATAATAATAGGCGGTGGTGATTTTTAATGCTGAGCCGTCGTCAAGAGGGAAAATAGATTGAACTTTACCTTTCCCGAAGGTGGTGTCCCCGGCAATCACCGCTCGTTTGTGATCCTTCAGTGAACCGGTAACAATCTCCGAACCACTGGCAGAACCCTGGTTGACAAGCACCATCATAGGATAAAAATCTTCCGTTCCGGCTGACGAAGCAGGGAAATTTTTGTCCTGCCCACTGGCCCTTCCTTTTGTATAAACAATTTTTCCTTCTTCTATCCAGGTATTGGCCACCTGGTAAGCAGCCGTTAAAAGCCCACCCGGATTATTACGTAAATCGAGTATCATCCCGTCGAATCCGTTCTTCTCAAACCCGTCTATCTTCTCTTTGACCTCACTGTAAGTTCGCTCACCAAAATTAGTTATCTTGAGGTAAGCGATATCATGTCCGGAAACATTATACTCATCGGAAAATACGCTTTTTATCGGAATCTCATCTCTCACAATAGTTACTTCAAACTGCTTGCCGCGACGACCCAGAGTCAGATTGACCTTTGTTCCTTTTGGCCCCCGGAGTATTTTAACGGCTTCAGAAGTATTTGTGATATCTTCAGCGCTTTCACCATTAATTTTATCGATAGTATCACCCGGCTGAATACCGGCTTCCATAGCAGGGGTACCGGCGATGGGAGCAATAACTGTCAACTTACCGCCCCGGATGGTGATAAATATACCCAGACCTCCAAATTCCTGACTGGTTTCCGTTTGCATATCTTCAAAACGTTCCGGGCGCATTAACTCTGTATATGGATCATCAAGGGTTTTGAGCAGGCCATCAACCGCACCGTATATCATCTTTTCCGGATCAAGATTTTCATCTTCAACATAAAAGTCTCGAACATAACCCAGGACACTGTTAAATATCTGCAATTTTCTAATATACGTTTCTCGGTTATTATTAGCACTGGTAACCCCGAAAGAAAGGACAGAACCCCCAAGAGCACCAATTAAAAATACAATGATTATTAAATATTTCCCTGAACCTGCTTTGAATTTTTTCATTTAAAACCCTCTTTTAAAAAATCTGATCGGTCAAAATATATGGTTAATAAGTTTATGTTCAAATCCGAATTTATATTGACGGCGGTGAAAGTCGTTTGAACGAGGCCACCTCAATGCGATCCCCCAGGATACGAAAAGTACAGTGATCTTTATTGCTGGCCCGAACCAGATAAACATCATTGCCGATAGAAATACGGGTTCCTGTATGGACCGTACCGGCCACCGAGACTGCCGCCCCCTCTTCGACCGCCGAACGGCGAACCAGAGCTTCCTGCTCTTCTTTGAAATTTTCTATATTCCTGCTCAGGCTTTTTGAATTTTCCTCTAATTTTTCCAATTTACCTTCTTCCTCTTTGCTCAGCTCAGGTCGGCCGCTCAAAGATTTTATGGCCCTTTCTATTTTATCCAGTTTTTCTTTTTGATTAATTATTTTTTCCTCTATTTTGGCCATTTCCCGAAAATACAGGGGGTCAATTCCTACCTCAACCCGAGTCTCAGAAGTGCCTATAGAACCTATTTCCTCGGCCAGAACTTGCTGGCCGGCTCTGATCTGTCCGCCGGTAATCAGTCCCCGGCTGCCACTGACATAAACTCCCTCGCCCGCATCCACGCGACTGTGAAGAATCATTTCTGCAACCATTACTGATTTTTGAACAATAACCCCGGCGTGCTCGATAAACTCAGCGACCACATTCCCGGCCGCATTCACCTGGGCTCCTCCTTTTCCCCGGATACCCTCTTTTACAATTATGTTATTGCCGGCCTGCAGGTAGGCTTTGCCCACACCTTTTTCAATTATTATATCGCCACTGGCCCGAACACGAAAACGGTCCCGAACATTGCCTGTTATTATTACCGTGCCTGAAAAATCTATATTCCCCGTACTGTAATCCACATCCCCATCGACCTCATACACCCCCTGGACCTCAATACTATTTTTCTTGGTCACCACCTGCCCGTCCTCTTCGGCAAAAAATTTATTTTCTTCCCGGTAAACCCCGGTACCGGCATTCAGGTCCTTTTCTTCCCCCTTCGGAGCCTCTATTTTTTCTCCCGTCACCGTCATACCCGGCCGCCCCGGCAGTGGTGGTATTATTTCAGCCAGCAGATCATCAGAATGAACATTTTTCACAAGACCCAGTTCCCTAAAATCAACCCGTCCCTCACTATCGGCAAAATCAGGTTTGGTACCGGTCTTAAAATAATATTTTATTTTTCCATCATCACCCGGCTCAGGTTTGCGACCCCGGGCTACAACCACCGGTTCGTTGTATCTTTTGGCCTCAATCATATTCTCAATTATTTCAACATTGATTCCCTCGGACACATTATTTTTGGCCAGCTCCCGTTTAATATCCTCCAGAACAGGTTCTTTACCGCCAAGCCGTGGCGGAAACATCGTCAGCACCGCTGACAATTGATCATCGGAAACTTCGACTTCATAATGAGCATCAAAGTTTTCCTCCGCCGGTACTGCTCCAATACGAACCGGCTTTTCGGACTGTTTTTCAACGGCGGATCGAACTTTGTCATAATCACAATGTTCCAGCCCGATCTGCTCCAGATGACGTATAACCTCGACCGGCTCCACCGGTTCGCCTGTCCCAGCCGGGGGGTAAACTGTAAGCATTATATGGCGTTCTTCGACGTGAAGATTAAAGGAACCATCAACCCCCTCAACCGCTTTCATTGCTTCTTCCAATGTGGCATCCAGAAGTGAACCTCTGTCAGGACGTGGACGGATTTTCAATCGCCAGGGTTTTTGAAAAAAACCAAGTATCCCTCTTCTCCCCCGGGAGATAACCTGCACTTCGACCTCTGAAGGCGATAGTCCCAGCAGTTCACAACCAGCCTCCAGTGCATCGGTTCGTGTCTCCCCCTCAACAACTATTTCCCGGCCTGAGCGCCGTTTATTCATGACAGAAGTTCAAACAGCTCTGGGAGGTCATTAATTGTGGGAAACTCTCCGGGAACACTAACTTCATGAAAACTCCAGGGAAAATCGGACTCGCGATGTACAGCATACATACCAAGTTCCAGGGCCGGTTTTATCTCCCCGCGCAGCGAATCCCCGACAACCATCACCGATTCGGGGGGATAAGGCCTGGATATTTTCTCCAGATAGTGTCTTTCTTTAAGGGGAACCACATGAAGCTGGTCAAACCAGCGCTCCAGGTTGTGATGTTCTATTTTTTCCAACTGGATCTCTGCATCCCCCATCGTGTAAAGAATCAATTCATAATCTTCCCGCAAACGCTCGAGGGTTTCCACGGTGTCTTTTAACTGTTCGGGGATCCTACTGTAAACATCCCAGCCAATTTTCGCGCACTGTTTAAGTTCTTCCTCCACAATTTCATAACCATATTCGCTGCAGTAATATTTCCAGGTGGCAACCATAGAACCGGGAAAATGGGCCTTATCGTAACCATCTTCTTCAATAGTATTGCTGTCAAATCCATAATAAACTTCCAGAATATCCTCTTTGCTTCCGGCTTCAGGAAACTTTTCTTTCACAGCACTGGTGAAAAGGTCCAGTTGGCGATGATAGTATTTTCCAGTATCAATTAAGGTATCATCAAGATCAAATATTATCATTTTAACCATTGAAAAATCCTCCGCCAGCCTCTGTTTTTTCGTTCCCAGCCCAGTATGCAAATTCCTGATTCTTCCGCAATCCGAGCACACTCTTCGGGCTGGACAAGAAGTGTTTCTCCCGCCTCCAGTGCCAGCACAGAAGCATCTATTTTCGCCAGTTCTTCCAAAGTTTCTTTGCCCACCACCGGAACATCGAAACGTGAATCCTGATTTGAGCGGGCAAGTTTAAGCATAACACAGTTATTTCCGGCAAGTTCTCCGGCCCGGCGTATTAATCGATCGGTACCTTCGGCAGCCTCAACCGCAACCACCGACTGTTTCTTGCCGATAACAGCCTGACCGACTTCGTGATCCGCAAGTTTAATGGCAATGTTTTCAAGTATATCGAGAGTTAACAGTTCTTCTTCTCGGACCTCCGGCCCGGCCACATGACCGATTGGTGTTAGATATTCTTCCAGAACTTCATTAACGCCAATGACTTTAAGCCCCTTCAATCTTAAGAGACGAGCAGCAACCTGGATTATTTTTTGGTCGCCTTTGTTTTTCAGTTGTTTCAACTCATCTTTGACCGTATCGTCCGCCTCTTCTATTTTCCTTTGATTGTAAATTTGAGTTTTATCAACATCGCCGACCATTAAAAGTTTTTTAACACCGTGCGAACGCAGCCGCCCGGGTACTTCACCAAACTCCGAGGGAGAAATCGAGAAATATACGTCCGCTTTATTTTCCAGTTCCCCGTTTTGATCCGGGGTTATACTACATACAACTATTTTTTTACCCTTCTCACGCAATTTCCGAGCAACAATAGCGGGCAGGTCTCCAGATCCGGCTATAACACCCACAGGCGCTGATGTCACTTATGTATCCCCCGCTCCGAGTTCTCTATAAAATTAACAAGCAGCTCAATCTCCGGCGATTCTGGCAGATCATTTTCAATCGCCGCCAGCGCCTGGCTGGTATTATTATTGGAACGAAAGATTATTTTGTAAGCTTTTTTTAAGTTACGCCGGGTTTCAGCAGAAAAATCATTACGCCGCAAACCAATTACATTTAAATCAAATACTTTGGCGGGATTACCTGATATGCGAACATAGGGGGGAACGTCTTTGTTCAATCTGGTCAAACCCCCGACCATCGCATAAGAACCGATAGTCACAAACTGATGCACGGGGGTTAAACCACCCATCATCACTTTGTTGTGAACCGAAACATGTCCGGCAAGAGTCACGCCATTAGCAAACGCATTACCGTCTCCCAGGGCACAATCATGTGCAACGTGACAGTAGGCCATTATCATATTTTCATTACCAATAAGAGTGGGAGACCCCTCGGTTGTAGAGCGATTAATCGTAATATATTCTCTCAGAACATTATCGTCACCGATCTTAACTCCGGTATCCACCCCCTCATAACTCCAATCCTGTGGAGGAGTTCCAATAACAGCTCCATTTCGAATCTCATTTCGTTCACCAATCTCAACCGTACCTTCCACTAAAACGTGGGGACCGATCCTTGTGCCGGCTCCGATTTTGGAACTGGCTGAAATAATACTGTAAGGACCAACCGATACATCACTGTCAAGTTGGGCTCCATCTTCGATTACTGCGGTTTTGTGAATTTTTGTCATTATTATCCCTTCATTTTTAGTCTGATTTCAGGTTTATGCCGCTCAGTCCTGATAGTATAACTTACATTTTCTGTTTATTAGGTGAGTCTACTGCAAAAAGCCTATTTCGGTCTGATCGCTCTTCGTCATTGCCGGGCTTGACCCGGCAATCCAGTGTTTCACGGCCATCCTCTGGATTCCGGCTTTCGCCGGAATGACGAGAGAGGGTTTTTGCACTGAACTCTTAGGTTAAAACTAAACTCAGGCCTCAAACCTGAGATTTTAAACAGTATCGAGCTTAAAGTCAATCAACGATAGCGAATTTAAACAATCCCTCGGTGGCCACTTCACCGTCTACATATGCTTTACCCTCCATCATACCGGCACTTCGGCGCAATCGACGACATTCTACCTCGAATATTAACTGATCTCCAGGACGAACCGGACTACGCCATTTTACTTTGTCCACACCCATAAAATAAATATTTTTACCTTTGTTTTCCGACTTATCCAGAATCCATGCCGCACCAAGCTGGGCCATAGCCTCCACAATCAGCACTCCCGGCATTATAGGATCTCCCGGGAAATGCCCGTTAAAAAAATCCTCATTTGCAGTGACATTCTTCATTCCCACTGCTCTCATATTCTCATTATCGACAGAAAGAATTTTATCGAGCAACAAAAAAGGATATCGATGGGGTAAAATCTCTTTTATCTCATCAATATTTTTCATTTCCTCGCCCGATTGAAGCGCTCTTTTGCTGATTGTGGCCGGAGAATAATTAATCCTGCGGGCTATTTTTTCTGCCAGAGCAACATTTAAAAAATGCCCGTTTTTAATTGCTATGACATGACCGACAATAAAATTGCCTGCAAGAGACAGATCCCCGATTATATCCAGTATTTTGTGCCGAACAAATTCATCTTTAAATCGCGGTTTATCTCCAAGCAGGTTGCCCTCTTTATCGAGAACTATGGCATTGTCCAGACTCCCGCCCAGGGCCAAATTGTTCTCAAGCAAATCCTCAACTTCCTCTTTGAAACCGAAAGTACGAGCCGGGGCTATTTTTTCAGCAAAAATCTCCGGGGTTAGAGATGTAGATAAAAACTGATCGCCAATAAAATCATTCTCAAAACTAATCGTGCAGGTTACCTTAAACTCCGCGGAAGGAAGGATCATTATCGACTGGTCACCCTGCTGAACAAAAAGCGGTTCCCGGATTCGATGGATCTGTCTTTTTTGATTAAGCTCCCGCAGACCGGCGGCCTGAATTTCTTCAACAAACCCACCTGCGCTTCCATTCATAGCCGGTATCTCCGGGCCATTGACCCGAACCAAAACATCCGTTATTCCCAGACCGTAGAAAGTAGCCAGAAGATGTTCCACAGTATACAGGTCATGATCCTCGCAGCTTAATACGGTGGCCCGGGGCACTTCTTTAACAAATTCTACTCCTGGCCGATAGACAACCGGCTTTTCTAGATCCTCACGAATAAATTTTATTCCCTCGCCGACCTCTGCCGGTTCAATAATTATTTCAGTATCACTGCTGGTATGAATTCCAATGCCCGATATTTTAACAGTTTCCTTCACTGTACGACATTGCCGATAATAATCCAAACTCACCTTTCTTCACGCTCCTCTACAAATTTCTCCATTTGATTCTCTATTTTATTTATTTTCTCCCGCAACTTTGGTAAGTGCCGCTGGATAACCTGCGCCCGCAGCTCTTCACGATGGGGGCGGGCGGGAAAACCACTGACGGTAATACCTTCCTCGGTAATATCTTTTGTTACTCCCGATCGGCCGGCAATTGTCACTTTGTCGGTAACACTGACGTGTTCAGTAACCGCGCCCTCTGCTCCAATAATAACATAATCCCCCAGAGTTACACTGCCGGAAAGAGCTGATTTGCCGGCCATCAAACAGTGACGGCCAATTTTACAATTATGGGCCACATGAACCTGGTTATCTATTTTTGAGCCTTCACCGATTTCTGTATCGGTTATAGTTCCTCTGTCCACAGTGGACAGAGCACC
>CAYTSZ010000049.1:0-11858 GCA_964440635.1 uncultured bacterium | reverse complement strand
TGATATACCGCATGTTGAAACCGGGAAAATTCTGAGGCGGGCTGTAGAGGAAAAATCACCGCTCGGTAAAAAAGCCAAAAAATATATGGACAGCGGGGATCTTGTCCCCGACAGTATTATGATCGATATTATAAAGGAGCGTCTTTCCCGTCCGGATTGTGAAAAAGGTTTTGTGATGGATGGATTTCCCCGTACCCGCGCCCAGGCAGAAGCACTGGATGAGCTTTTTGCGGAGCAGGGTATTGAGCTTGACGGGGTAATTTTTCTTAAGGTTTCGGACGAAGAAATATTCTCCCGGCTCAGTAAGCGACGGGTCTGTGAGAATTGTGCCGAGACATATCACCTGGAGGAAAATCCTCCCGACCAGGAAAATGTCTGCGATCGCTGTGGCGGCAAACTGGAAAGACGCAGCGATGATCAACCTGAAGCTATCGAACACCGCCTGGATGAATATCGAGATAAGACGAAACCTGTTCTTGAATATTACCGGGATAAGGATTTACTTGTCGAGGTCGACGGCGAACAGGAAATAGATAAAATAACGGAAGAAATAAATAATATCCTTCGCTGATAGAAGGCAGTTGAGTTTGATGGAGGACCAGCAGGAAGTTAGTTTTGAATCGATGAGCCGGGCCAACAGCATTGTTGCTGATGTTCTGGAACTTATGGAAGAAAAGGTAAAACCCGGTATAAACACTAAAAAACTGGATAGTATTGCGGAGGAATATATTCGTGACCAGGGGGCAACCCCCGCGTTTAAAGGTTACCGGGGTTATCCCGGCACGATAAACGCTTCAATAAACGAGCAGATTGTTCACGGGATCCCCTCCGAGCAACAGATAGTTGCCGAAGGTGACCTGCTTTCTCTCGACGTGGGTGCCTGTTATAACGGCTGTTATGGTGATTCGGCTTTTACGATTGCCGTGGAACCTTTATCTCCCACGGCCCGCCAACTGCTGGATGTCACCCGTCGCGCTTTGTATCGCGCGATCAGTGAAGTGAAACCTGGTGTCAGGCTTGGCGTGGTTTGTAACGCTATTGAAAGTTTCGTAAAACCATACGGTTTTTCGGTTGTCCGCGAATGGGCCGGTCATTTTATAGGTCATCAGATGCATATGGAACCTCAAATTCCTAATTACGGTTCCCCTGACTGGGGACCCATTTTGAAGCCCGGTATGTATATGGCGATTGAGCCGATGGTCAATGTTGGAGCTGCTCCAACAAAAATACTCTCGGATGGCTGGACAGTTGTAACAAAAGACGGTAGTCTTAGTGCCCATTTTGAACATACGATAGCCGTAGTTGAAGATGGTGTGAAAGTTTTGTCCCGAAGATCAAAAGAGGTGCTTATGTAAATGGCAAGAGAAGATGCGATAGAAGTAGAAGGTGAAGTTATTGATACCCTGCCCAACGCCCAGTTTAAAGTCGAACTGGAAAACGGGCATCAGGTACTGGCACATATATCCGGTAAAATGCGCATGTATTACATAGAGATACTACCCGGAGATAAAGTTAAGGTGGAACTCTCCCCCTATGATTTGACTCGCGGCCGTATTGTCTACCGTTATAAATAAAAATCTTAAAATACATACATTGTCTATTGATATACCCGGTGGGTTTTGCTATACTCAATAGCTTGAATGTTAGACAACCTAAAAAGAGGGATTTATTATGAAAGTTAAAGCTTCAGTGAAAAAAAGGTGCGATAAATGTAAAATCATCCGGCGTGACGGAGTCGTGCGTGTGATTTGTGACGCTGACCCCCGGCACAAACAGCGCCAGGGTTAACCAGGAGGTATTTAGATGCGTATTGGTGGAGTTGATTTACCGACTCAAAAACGAATAGAGATTGCGTTGACTTATATATTTGGTATAGGTCGTTCATCCTCGCGTAATATTTTGGATAAAGCTCAGGTTGATGAGAATAAGAAGACCCACGAGCTAACCTCCGATGAGGTGACCAGGCTGCGTAATCTCATCGAGGCCGAGTATACTATTGAAGGTGAGCTTCGTAATCGAGTTAAACGTAACATTCAGCGTCTTAAGGAAATTAATTGTTATCGTGGAGTTCGACATCAGAAAGGTTTGCCGGTACGTGGACAACGTACACGTTGTAACGCTCGCACCCGTAAAGGGCCGCGCAGAACAGTTGCCGGGCAAAAAGCTGCACCGGCACCAACCTGATTTGATTTTTGATTAATAACTAAATAACTGTAAGTAAGGGACTGGGATATTACTATGGCTAAAAAGAAAAAAGTTGGAGCACACGGTATTGCACACATAAGGTCTACTTATAACAATACTGTGATTACTATAACAGACAGGGCCGGAAACGCTATTTCTTCGTCTTCTGGTGGCGGTATTGGATTTAAGGGAACCAGAAAAGGTACACCCTACGCCGCCCAGCTGGCTGCTGAAGACTGTGGGAATAAAGCTATGGACCGCGGGCTTAAGTCGCTTGAGGTTCGTGTGAAAGGACCGGGTAGTGGTCGTGAGGCCGCCATTCGTTCCTTTGAAACCATTGGCCTTGAGGTTACCGGTATCAAAGACGTAACACCGAAACCGCATAACGGTTGTAAACCCAAAAAGAGACGTCGTTTGTAAATTAAAAACAAGTTTGATTTAGAGAGGTAATTAATTATGGCACGTTATACTGGACCTGCTTGCCGGCAATGCCGGCGAGAGGGAGACAAACTGTATCTAAAAGGAGAACGGTGTCACACTTCCAAGTGTGCGATCGAAGAGAGAAATTATCCGCCCGGTGAGCGGACTTACGGTCGCCGGCGCTGGTCTGAATATGGCCGGCAGTTGCGGGAAAAACAGAAAATGAAACGGACCTACGGTCTGCTTGAGCGTCAGTTTAGCAATATCTTTGAAAAAGCTGAACACTCACGTGGAATTACGGGTGAAGTTTTACTTCGTTTATTGGAAATGCGGCTTGATAATACTATTTTTCGGCTTGGATTTGCCGGTAGTCGCCGCCAGGCCCGCCAACTTATTGATCACGGCCATATCAAGGTGAATGGTAAGAAAGTCGACATATCTTCTTACACTGTTGATGTTGGTGATGTTATTGAGATTGTTGATTCCATGAAGGAAAATACTGAAGTCAAAAAGTACACCTCGCTGGCCGAACAGAGCGGGTTGCCCGGATGGCTTAATATGACCTCCGGGATGAAAGGTAAAGTTCTCAGAGAACCAGAACCGGCTGATGTAACTGATGTTCAGTTCGAGGACTATCTTGTCGTTGAGCTTTATTCCAAGTAATGATTATAATTTTGAACCCAAAAGCTTTATCCGAATTTTTGCAGGGGGTTTTATGAGATGACCAAAAGTAGCGAAATAATGAAAGAATTTGTTATGCCCAGGAATATTGATGCTCTGGAAAGCAGTGAAGACGGAAGATATGGAAAATTTTCCATCGAACCTTTCGAACCCGGTTTTGGTAACACTATCGGTAACTGTTTGCGCAGAGTACTGCTTTCTTCGATTACCGGTGCTGCAGTAACCGCCGTTAAACTCGAAGGGGCAAATGGGCCGATAGAACATGAGTTCACCGGTATTGACGGTATTCACGAGGATGGCATCGATATTCTGCTTAACCTTAAGGAACTCAAAGTGGATCTTGGTGATACAGAGGGTCCTGTTGAGCTGGAATTCGAACAGGACGGCGAAGGTGTTATTACCGCCGAGGATCTTATTTCTGGAAATGGTGATAGTGGAGTTACGGTGATGAATCCCGACCACGTGATTGCCAGCGTCCAGGAAGATGGTTATATAGAACTTAAAATAGAGATCGAAAATGGTCGTGGTTTTCGTGGTGTTTCTCGCGAGCAGCAGAAGGAGAAGCGCAGCAACGGCCTTATCCCGATTGACGCTTTGTTTTCGCCGATTGAAAAGGTTAAATACAGTATTGAAGACACCAGGGTCGGGCAGATGACGGATTTTGATCGTCTTATATTCGAAGTATGGACTGACGGTAGTCTTAATCCGCGCGACGCGATAGGTCATGCCGCTAAGATTTTGAAAGAACACTTCCAGTATTTTGTTAACTTCGAAGAAACAGAGATTGAAGAAGAAACTGGAGGTCTTTCGCCGGAAGAAGAAAAACTAAAAGAAGTTCTGAACACGGAAGTGGATGAGCTTGAACTTTCGGTTCGCAGTGCTAACTGTCTTAAGAACGCCGACATTCACACACTGGGAGATCTAGTTCAGAAAACCGAAGATGAAATGCTGCAGACCAGGAACTTCGGGAAGAAATCTCTGGAAGAAATTCGTGAAAAACTGGCTGAGTTTGGTCTCAAACTTGGAATGACAGATGTTGACTACTTAGCCGGTGAGTCTTCTCCCGAGGAGGAATAAACAATGAGACACGCTAAGAATACAAAAAAATTAAACCGCACTGCGGCACATCGCCGCGCTCTGGCCAGCAACATGGCCCGCAGTTTAATTGAAAACGAGAGGATAACTACCACCCTCGCCAAGGCTCGTTATCTCCGGCCATATATAGAGAAAATTATTACCCGCGCCGGGGAAGATACTGTTCACAATCGCCGCGAGGTAAAAAAGAAACTTAAGGCCAAAGGGATTGTAAACAAGCTTTTTGAAGATATTGGCCCGCGTTTCTCAGATCGGCCCGGTGGATATACCAGGATTATAAAACTGGACCGCCGCCTCGGTGATAATGCCGAAAAAGCAATTATAGAGTTTGTTGAGTAGTTAGCGCCAACTATCAGTTGGCGGTGAGTTCCCTTCCGCATGGTTGAACGTTTTCAGTTAATATGTTCATATTTAGGCGGGGAATATTACGGCTGGCAGCGTCAGCCGGATGTACCGACCGTTCAGGGGGTAATTGAGGACCAGATTGGACGGTTAACAGAAAATAATATTACAATTCATGCTTCGGGTCGGACCGACCGCGGGGTTAACGCCCTCGGTCAGGTGACACATTTTGATACAGGTGCCGAGGTGCGGATTCGTTCTCATAACTGGACTGCTATTTTAAACAATATGCTGCCCTGTGATATAAGAATTCGCAGTGTGAAACCTGTAGATGAAAAGTTTCATGCCAGGCATTCCGCCCGCTTGCGAGTGTACGGTTACCGGTTTTTATGTTTGGATAACAAGAAATTGAAGCCGGAGTTAGAATGGCGTTTTGCTCCCCAAGAGTGGTTTCCGTCAGCCGCCGGGCAGGCGGTAGGTCAGCTCCGGGGCGGAGTTAAAACAAAACAGTTTTCCGGAAGAGGCGGTTCCACATACGAGGCTGAATACTGGCCTCTGGAACTTGAGCTGCGGCAGATTTCAGACCGCGAAATCTGGCTGCTTGTGGCTGCAAAAAGTTTCCGTTATAAAATGGTTCGCTGTATTGCCTCCGCGGTGGGCCAGTGCCTTTCGGGTACACTGAGCGCAGGAGATTTAAAAACAAAGTTACATAAATCAGAGCAAACCATAAAACCGGCTCCTGCAGCGGGTTGTTATTTGCTGAATGTTAATTATAAGGAAAAAGATAACGATTTAATTATTGATAAAGCCTGGCAACGGGTGAAATATTTTGTAGATGCTGGAAGCTGTTAATAGGGTCATATGGGCGGATAAATTTTATTTTAATGGTTTGGCTTGATAAAACGGGTATATAGAAGATAAAGTATTAGTTTGTAGCAGTTGATTTTATTGCAGGTAATAAAGAAGATTTAGAATACTGGAGGATAAAACAGATGAGTCAAAAAACATATATTCCAAGTGAGCAGGACGAAAAAAAATGGGTGATATTTGATGCCCGCGATAAGGTTCTTGGTCGTCTGGCTACCAGAGTGGCTGCTGTGCTGCGCGGGAAACATAAAGCTGATTTCACCCCCCACCTTGATTGCGGCGATGCTGTGGTAATCATTAATGCCGCCGATGTCCGGCTGACTGGTAATAAACTTGAAGATGACGGATTAACTCACCACAGTGGATTTATTGGTGGGTTGAAAAGTAAAAATTATGCGGAGCTAATGGAAGAAGAACCCGAAGAGGTTGTTTACCAGGCAGTAAAAGGAATGATTCCTAAAACCCGCCTCGGGAAAAAGATTCTTAAAAATTTAAGAATCTATCGTTCGGATGAACATCCGCATCAGGCCCAGCAGCCCGTTGGTTATGACTGGGAGAATGAGACTGTTTCTGAAGAGTAAGTCCTGATCGGCAGATGATATATTGATCGGTTTGAATGCTGCTGATCCGGTTTTAAAATAAGGTTTGAATAATAAAAATATTCTGGAGGATAATGGTATGGCTGACGAAGAAAAAAAAGAAGAGGCAAAAACCCAAGAGGTAGAAAAACAGGAAGAAAAAGTGGAAGAAGCAGAGGTTGTAGAGGAAACCGAAACTACAGAAGGGGTTGAAGAGCTTGAGGCTGCAATGGGGGAGGAAGAGGCCGAAGAAGAAAAAGGTCCGGAAAAACCCATCGTCAAGCACGAGGGTCGTTTTTACGGTACCGGTCGGCGTAAGCAGGCTGTCGCTCGAGTCTGGGTGGAAGCAGGCGAAGGAAATGTTACTGTAAATGACAAACCGTTTGAAGATTACTTTATGAATCGTGCCATCTGGCTGAATGATGCCACAGAACCGCTCGAATGTGTGGATATGGAAGAAAAAATAGATGTTGTCGCTACCTTAGAGGGCGGAGGAAAAACCGGCCAGGCCGGCGCCTTGAAGCTCGGTATAGCAAGGGCGCTTGTCGAGATGGATCATAATGCCCGCCACTGGCTGCACGCTGATGGCCTGATGACCCGTGATGACCGTGCAGTTGAACGCAAAAAGATAAACCAGCCCGGAGCCCGCGCAAAAGCCCAGGTCTCCAAACGCTAATTCAATGTCACCCTCCCCGCTTGCGGCATCGGTTGTGGGTGCAAGTGGCTATGCCGGAGCTGAAGTTGTAGCTCTTCTTGCAGACCATCCCGTTTTTGAAATTGGATCCCTGGTTTCCCGGACCTATAGCGAACAGCCTTTCTCCGATCTTTATCCGGCCTGCAGCGGTAAAATAGACAATAGTTTTGAACCGCTTGAATATGAAAAAATTGCTGAAGTTGACGTCGTCTTTCTGGCTGTTCCTCACACCACCTCAATGCAGATTGTTCCAGAGCTGCGCAGGATTAATCCATCCCTTAATATTGTTGATCTGGCTGCGGATTATCGATTTAATAGTGTATCGAAATTTGAGGAAGTTTATGGAGTGAAACATAACGACCCCCAGAATGTTTCGGAGGCTGTTTATGGTTTGTCCGAGTACAATAAAGATGATATAAAAGCGGCCAGCCTTGTTGCTAATCCCGGCTGCTATGCCACGGCCGCTCTTGTTCCAATGATAGCACTGGGGAAAGAAAATTTACTGGGAGATACTGTTTTTGTTGATGCAAAATCAGGGATAAGCGGAGCCGGGCGAGGTCCTTCCGAAGCCACCAGTTTTGTAAACTGTAACAACCAGATAAAACCATATAAAGTGGGATCGCACCGCCATCAGCCCGAGATTCTGGAACATACGCCCGGATCGGAAAATATTTCCCTTCGTTTTGTTCCCCATACCATTCCGGCTGACCGGGGTATTGAAGCGGCTATATATTTTACCCCTCCTGAAGACGGACTGGATAAAATTGAAAATATATTAGTGAATCTGGCCGACAAAAATAGTCTGTTTAGGTATCGGAAAAATCCGGCCGGGATAAAAGCGGTTGCAAACACTCCCTTCTGTGATCTCAACGTTCATTGTGATGAAAAAACAGCCGTTGTCTTTAGCTGTATAGATAACCTGCAAAAAGGCGCCGCATCCCAGGCGATACAAAATGCAAACTTGATTTCAGGTTTGAATATGAACCTGGGGCTTGAGTAATGCAATTTCCGAAAAATTTTCTCTGGAGTGGTGTGGCCTCCGGCGTTAAGCGCAGTGGCCGCCCGGACCTCGCTCTTGCTTACAGCGCTTTTCCTTCCACTGTGGCGGCGGTTTTCACAGGTAACAAGCTGGCGGCTGCCCCTGTAGTTGAAGCCCGCAGGCGAGTTGCCACCGGCGGTAAGTTTCGAGGGCTGATTGTAAACAGTGGTGTTGCTAACGCAGCAACCGGTGAGAAGGGGCTTGAAACAAATAAAAAAATGATTGCCAGCGCTGCAAAACGGTTGGGGCTTGAATCCGAAGAGGTTCTTTCGGCTTCAACCGGCGTGATAGGTGATGATCTGCCCCTGGAGAAGATTGAGAAAGCTCTTCCCCCGGGTGTAGACGCCCTTGAAGAGACGGTCAATAACTTTTCAAAAGCTATAATGACAACCGATTCCGGTCCTAAAGTGGTTTCTGCAGAAATAACAGAAATAGATGCCAGGCTGGTGGGAGTGGCCAAGGGGGCGGGGATGATCAACCCCCGGATGGCCACGATGCTGGTTTTTCTTTTTCTTGACCATCCGGTTGAGGCCAACTGGTGGCAATCCACCCTTGAGAAGGCCTGTAATAGTTCCTTCAACAGGATAAGCGTGGATGGCGATATGTCCACCAATGATGTATTGCTTGCAATGGCTTCTGACATACCAGAACGAGAGGCCGTAGATGTCGACCATAGTGCTGCCGGAATGTTACGTGGCGCCGTCGAAGATGTTTGTCGAAACCTCTCTGAGATGGTGGTTGCAGATGGAGAAGGAGCGACCTGCCTTATTGAGGTAAAAGTAAGCGGAGCGTCCGATGACCCCGATGCCCGGCTGGTGGCCGAGGAAATTGCCGGTTCCACGCTGGTTAAAACCGCATTTTACGGCGGAGATCCCAACTGGGGTCGTATTTTTTCTTCCGTAGGGGCATCCGGAGCCAGGGTCAATTCAGAAAAATTAAAAATAAGTATAAACGGTGAAACAGTTTTCGCTGCCGGAGGTCCGCAGGGGATAACTGAAAAACTGGAAAAATCAATGAAGCAGCAGGATCGCCACCTGGTAGAGGTGGATCTTGGACTGGGCGGCGGGGAGGCAACACGATTGACCTGCGATCTGTCCGAAGAATACGTGCGGATAAACTCAGCCTACCGCTCATAGTTTTCTTTGTTGGGACTAATATTTTTTTATTTTAGAATTTGTCTTATTTAATGTATTATGTACATAGTATAAATATAAACAGTTTGTGTACGGGAGGATATGACATTGTTAACTAAAAAAGAGATCCTGGATTTACTTTCCAGGCAGAACCATCAGGTGACCGAACAGAGAAAATATATGATTGATCTCTGTATGGAGGCCCCGGGTCATTTTACGGCGGCCGACCTCTGTGAGATGGATAAAAAGCGCGATAGCAGACTTTCGCGGGCAACGGTTTACAATTCCATTCACGTCTTTGAAAAGATAGGTTTCCTGCGAGAATTGCTGGACCTGGGTTCCCCGATCTACTACGAGGTAGCCCAATCCCTCCACCCCCACGCGGTTTGCACAGCCTGTGGAGATATAGTGGATATTCCCGTTAACTTAAAATCCCAGATTGAAGAATGGGAACTCCCCCTGAAGGTTGAAAATGTAAGGATGACCATAGAAGGAAAATGCCAAGCCTGCACCGCGGTGTAAAATTAGTTACAAGTTAAAGGTTACAGGTTAAAAATTAGAACATCAAGTCAAACCAAATTTACCACAGAGTAAAAAACGGACAAGGGGAGACAAGGGGAAACAGCAAAGGCAAAGTCAAACTTCAAAACATTTTCACCACAGAGGAACGTTAAAAGATTTAGAGCGGATTAACATCAAAACCATAACTCCACACCACTGTCACTGCCGTCCAGCACTCAATATCCCCCGCCGTCATTGTCGGACTTGATCCGGCAATCCATAATCGTAAAAAGATTCATCATCCCCTTATTAGCTCGTAGATTAACGCAGATATGCGCAGATTGTTTATTCATAATTCAAAATAAAACTCAAAAAATTATTTGTTTTTTATATAACCCTTCTAATTTTTCCTTCGTTTTGGCTTTTTGGTGTTAATCTGCGTCCACCTGCGTTCATCTGCGAGCCAGTTGGTTTTGAATTTGCTGTGTCTGTTTTCCCGCCCGTAATTCGATAAATTACACGGGATTATCGTGAGACGTTACCGCAAGTTGCCCCTTTTTTAAACTGTCAAAGTTGCATTTAGTTGTTTAATCCAGGAAACTAACAATATAGGAAATTTATTTTCAATAAATTCACTGTAACTCGATTATAGACCCTTTGAGTTGGGGATTCAAGATATATTCGGGCTGTGTTTTCGCTGCTTTTTGCAGAATTACATATTCCATTCTTATATCCCCCACTCCCCCACCAAAATTTCGATTATTCGGCGCATTTTGGATGTTTGTATAACCTCAACAGACATGAAAAGGATCATTGCCCCAGGGCGCCCCGGGAGCACTCGGTCGCTTAAGCGACCCGCGCAGAGTGCCACCGATCGGTTCGTAGGTTATTGATGGTTATTCCGGTGGTTCGCGCGCGGGTTTGCTTTCAGGTTTCTAAAGTGAGGGGAAAAAGTAAATCATAATGTATAACTCTTCCCAAAAAAACCACGTAGTTGCCTTTGAAGTTCCCCGCCTAAAATGTTTTGACGGTCCTCTGTGACCTCTCTGTGGTAAAAAGTAGGTAACTTTGAATTATATTTTCCTGATTCCCCGGTACATAAAAAAGGTGGTCAGGCGCGGAATCGAACCGCGGACACCCGCCTTTTCAGGGCGGTGCTCTACCGACTGAGCTACCTGACCACCATTTATCAATTTAAGAAACAGTATTCTACCAGTCTCACCGGCAAGAAATCAAGAACTTTAAGTATCCAATAAACACAGTTTGTAGTTCATAGTTTATAGCTAATAGTTAAAATATAAACCCGATTTTACCACAGAGGATAAACCAGATAACGTTTCAGGAGGAGGGGGACGGGGAAACAGTCGCATCAAAGCCAGCTTCAAAAAATTTTTACCACAGAGGTCACAGAGGGACACAGAGGAACGTCAAAAGATTAGAGAGGGTTAACATCAGAACCCCATCCCGATGTCATTACTGTCCAGTATTCATTATCCTCCGTCGTCATTGCCACGCTTGACCTGGTGATCCATCTCCATCGCCGTCATTGCCGGGCTTGACCCGGCAATCCATTTTGAAGTTGACGTTGATTTTCTCTTTTGCTCAAGCTCTGCCTCTATGACCGGTAATCCATCCCCGTCCACTGTCATTGCCGGACTTGATCCGGCAATCCATGAACTTCTTGAGATGTTTTGCTACCCTATTTTTTCCTTTTATTTCAAAAAAAATTTGACATTGGGTTTCCGATGCGTTATATATTAATAGCGGATGGGGAAAATATCATAGATGGGCGGTCCGGCCGCGGTTGAATTCAGCAGTTGCCGGTCGTCAAATAAACCAGAAAATATTGGCGGTAATTGTGGTAGGAGATGAGATATGACGACTGTCAGGGAAGCTGAGTTTAGCTGGTGGCTTTTCTTTGTTTAAAGGTCACCGGTTGCTGCTGACAGTGTCAGTTTTAATTAAAGCGAGGTGAGCAGGGAAAACTGGGAGGAAACTGTGGAGCCGGGACAAAATGGGGGAGCGGGTGTCAAATGTTTGGTTGTAGCTGCAGGCCTCCTCTCTGAAGTTTCCCGGTTTTATAAAAAATATAAATGTAATGATTTTGCTGGCCGGGTTGCGCCCGGTTAGTTATTATAAAATTCAGTCAAAAAGACTGATTGAATTTTAAGTGTTATAAATTTAGTTCAGCTATGATGTTGATTAGTTCTTTGAAATTTCAAACTGCTTGCTGTCGATCTGGCCCAAAACCAGGTAGAAAGGTGGTGAAACATTCCTCCATGAATGATCCGGGGCTTTATCCCATCACGTGGGTGGGTAGCGAC
>CAYTSZ010000048.1:1653-12055 GCA_964440635.1 uncultured bacterium | reverse complement strand
GCCACCACCAGTGGCGGAGTGCGCTGACTGATATCCTGCAGATATTCTGTTTCCAGCTCTCTAAAATATTCCTCACCACGAGCGGCGAATATATCTTTAATTTTCTGCCCTTCTCCTTTCTCTATTATTTTATCCAAATCGATAAGAGGCCAACCGGTTTCCTCTGCAAACAGCCGGGCGGCAGTGCTTTTCCCGGCTCCCATGAAACCCAGCAGATACAGACGCGGGGGTTTCATAAACCACTCAGCGCCAGCCCCAGATACCAGTTGATGATCCAGGGACCAAAAATATAACTGACTACACCCGCGAAACAAAGGAAAGGACCGAACGGAATCTGTTCTTTCAGTGATTTTCCTTTTGATTTAACAATCGCAGTCCCAATCACCGCCCCGATAATGGAACCAAGTATTATTGTCAGCAACACTCCCGAGGGACCCAGCCAGGCTCCGTAACCGGCAATAAGTTTAACGTCGCCCATCCCGAGGGCTGTTTTCCCATATATAAAAGCCGATATTATTGCCAGAATCAAAAACAAACCTCCACCCGCGAACAAACCTCCAAGTGCCCAGTAAAATTGTTCCGGCCGGTATTGGCCTCCGATTCCCAGGTTAAGCGGATGATGGGTGAAAAAACCGGCGGCCAGACCGGTTACAATCAGCAAATAATTTAACTGATTGGGAATGATAGAAAAATCGATATCTATCAATGTTATTGCCAGAGAAATCAATATAAAAAAGACCGCAAGTAAAAAGTTGAACCAGTCGGGGGAACAGCGATAAAGCCACCACCAGCCACATCCGGCCACAATAACTGCGGATACTAACTCGACAATAAAATAACGTCCGCTAATACGCTCGCCACAATGCCGGCAGCGCCCTCCAAGGAGGATAAAACTGAATAAAGGTATGTTGTCATACCAGGGGATAACTTTGTCACAGTAAGGACAGCGGCTGCGACCGGAAAGCGGTGATTTATCCCGGGGCAGACGGTATATACAGGCGTTTAAAAAAGAACCAAAAATAAGACCTAAAACAAAAAGAAACAATAAGGCGATATACAAAAACACAACAATCACTTCACTTTTATCTTAGTTTTTTACGGGCAACTTCAAGCATAACTTCAACATCAGGCTTGCGGTCAAACCAGAAATTCCAGGAACGTGCGGCCTGGTAAACAAGCATTTTCAAGCCGCCGGTTGCGGCCTGACCTTCTCTTCTAAAATCAGAAATAAATTTCGTGGTTCTGTTATATATCAAATCAACGCCGACCATGGATGGATCAATCGAATCGGAGGGAAAGGGAGACGGATCTCTACCGTCCAGACCAAGCGAGGTAGCGTTTACAACCATCAGGGCGTCCGAGGCCAGTCTTTCAAAATCATCGGAATACAAAACGGTCAGCGGCAGGACGGGAAAATCTTTTTTCAACTCCACAGCCCGGCTGGTTGTTCTATTCCAGAGCAGTATTTTCCGACAGCCAAGTTCCTCCAGCCCCAGCACACAGGCCCGTGCCGCTCCTCCGGCCCCCAGAACCAGTACCGGATAGTCCTGAATGATTTTTTTCCATTTTTCCACCATTTTTTTAAACCCGTAGAGATCGGTGTTTTCGAGCGCCGGTCCTTCTTCGGTTAGATAAACGGTGTTTGCGGCACCCAGTTTTTTTACCGTGGAGGTCTGGTTCTTGGGAGGAACAAGTTCAAGTATTTTTTGTTTCAAAGGAAGTGTAAGGTTAGCACCAGGGCTTTTGATTTTTTTTAAAACATCTAAAAATTCTTCCAGTTCTTCCACGCCCACTTCAAGCGCGAAATAGCGGTGCTTCATTCCCCGGTTCTCAAAAGCGGCATTATGAATCAAAGGGGACAGGGAATGTTTTATTGGTTTTCCCACCACCCAGAGAGGACTACCTGATTCTTCCACAGTTTTCATATTTGTATTCTCCCGCTAAGAAATAATATTTCAGACAATTACCGGACACCACTTAAAAATAGCTTGAGTAAACCACCACTTATAAAGTATAATTAATGTCCGGTTAGCAATCCACTGTTCCGCGGTAGCTCAATTGGTAGAGCAATCGGCTGTTAACCGATAGGTTGGCGGTTCGAGTCCGCCCCGCGGAGCCATATTTATAAACAATCCTCCCCCTAATCATTTTGATGCAGCCTGGCTTTTATTCCCCTCTCCAACCTCCCTGAGATAATCGGAGAAGGGAAACTCAAAGTTAAATTTTCTTCTCTGAGGGTTCCAACCGGCAAACTATAGTCAGAAACAAAAAAATTATCTTCTTCTGAAATCCCGTGAATAAGTCCCAGGTTCACCCCGGCTCC
The DNA here is from genome assembly GCA_964440635.1 of uncultured bacterium. Lineage (GTDB taxonomy): Bacteria > T1Sed10-126 > T1Sed10-126 > T1Sed10-126 > T1Sed10-126 > CAYTSZ01. The sequence goes on along the minus strand of CAYTSZ010000048.1, from coordinate 9,732 downwards.
CTGCCTGTCCAGGCTGTATATTTCGCCCTGCCAATCCCAGTTGTCCCGTAACATAAAAATTATTTCATTCAGGAGCTTCCATATCCCGATCCGGCGGTTATCGTAGAAAGTCCTTTTTTTAACCTGCCCCCCTGCAAATAAATAATTTATTTCTGCCCGGTACCTGTGACTCCACTCCAGGAGATTAATCTCAAAAGCTGCATCAGCACCGGCAGCAGCAAGCAGATCCCCCAGCGGCCGGGCTTCATCAACTTCTCGGGGTCTGGTAATAATTTTGAAGGCCGGCTGGTGGTAAAAAGACTGGCGAATCATTGAGGCAATCAACTCACCGGCTCCGGGTGGAACCTTCCAGCCGGAGGCAGTTTTAACTCTGAAAACTATTGTGCCGGTGGAGGGCGCAATCCCCTGTTTAGAAGCTTCAGGAACTTCAAACCCTTCAAGATAATCTTCAATACGTTCCGGCGGAGTAATTCCAAGTTCCCTTACTCTTTGCAGAACTCTCCCCTCAGATTTTTCCCAGCCGAGTTCTTTAAAAAATCTGGCCAGTTCAAACTGTCTTTCAGCGTCGAGAGGATTCAGCTCCAGACTTCTTTTTAAAGCGGCAAGGGATGCCGCACTGAGAAACATGTCATTAAGATACTCGAATTCTTTAAAGAAAAAATCGGCTGCGCGGCTCCTGTTTTCCCCGCCCAGTTGCTCCACACGCCGGGAGTCAAGCGAATACTGCCATTGATAAAGTATATTATCCGGCCAATCTCCAAGAAGTTTATTTAAAAGTTTCAACCGGCGGGTTGAGTTTTGCGACAGTAAAACCCGCAACCAGCGAACCCTCTTCTGGGCTTTGATCCCCTGTGAAACTTCACCAGCCCGGGACATATTCCCGATCAAATAATGGTGACGGGCCAGCCAGTAACGGTACCAACCATTTTTAACCGGAGAAAGAAAGGGAGGTTCCGCAGCAGGGAAAAACCTGAGCCCCTCCTCCAGCAGTTCAATTATTTTTTCGCCCTGCCCCCCAAGTTGTGGCTGCCGGGCAATATGCCAGAATATAACCGGATTGTCAGCAGAATTAACGATTTTCTCAAGTAAATTTTCATCATAATCGTCGCTCAAAGTTAATCGGACAATAAATTCATCCATCATCACCCAGGGATTATTCCGGCTCCTGCGGGCGGCAGAAAAAACAGCTTCCCGGGCATCAATGTAAGCTTTTCGAGCAAGATGAATCTGGGCCAGAAAATGATAGGGTTCCCAACTACCGGGATCGCGCTCCTTGAAACGGTTTGCCCACAGGAGGGCGGTATCATATTTTTCCTGGTAGAAATACAACCTGGCGGCCAGATTAGCTGCGATCGGGGTCTCTGGCTCAAGTTTCTCGTAATCCGTAAGAGCCTCTTCGGCCAGACTGTATTTTTCAAGTTTGATTGCGGTTCTTAGTTTACCCAGCACTGAGGGAGAATGAGTGGGATTATCCCTGTAATAATTCTGAAAACTTCTCAGAGCACGGGCATAATCCCCTTCCGCCTCCAGTTGCAACCCCCGCTGATAAGATGCGGTTGCCGGGACGGATATCAGGAAAACAAAAGCTATGAAGAAAACCCATCGAACCAACTTGCCAGAAACTAAATTGTTAAGCATAAAGCCGCCACTCCATTATGTATGTCAGGAAAAAATTTCAAGAGAATTTATAAAATCTTCCCTGAAAGTAACCCTGAGAACTTCTTCTATGCTTGTTGAACCGGCAATAACCTTTTGCGCGCCCTTTTCACGCAAAGTGGGCAGATTTATCTTCTGAGCGGCTTCCTGGTAATCAGAATAAGGGGCATCATTTAAAATACACAGCCGCAAATCATCGGTCATCGGCAAAATCTGAAATATACCCGTCATTCCCTTATAACCACTAATCTGCTCGCTGGGGCTCTGAGGGCAATAATAGGTTCTATCCACCGGCAAATTGAGTCTTTCAATTTTTTTTCGGGTCGGATTATCTTCCACCTTGCAGCTCTCGTCGATCAGCCTAACCAGTCTCTGGGCAATCACTCCAATACAGGAATTTGCCAGTTGGTATCTGTCCACCTGCTGGGTGTGGGCGAGGTGGTAGAGAGTATCTACGGCGTTATCGGCGTAATAGGTACTCATCACTTTTCGGCCGGTGGCTGCAGCATAGAGGGCGGCTCGGGCCATATGTGATTCTCCCATTTCACTGACCATAAGAATATCAGGGTCAGTTCTCAAAGCATCATAGACGGCCGAAGCCTGTTGCCTGGGCTTGCCAACGGGAACCTCAACCTGAGTACAGAAATCCAATTCATATTCAATGGGATTTTCAACTGAAACAATACTGTTTGGAGTATCGGCAAAATAACGGGCCGAAGCATACAAAGAGGTTGTTGTGCCACTATCTGCCGGACCGGTAAAAATAAGCAATCCCCGGGGGGCGGAAAGTAAATTTTCAAGAATTGTAAGGGCCGGCATATCCATACCAAGATCTATCAGATCTCGCTCATAATTTTGACCACGGCAGACCTTAATCATCACCTTATCCCCGAAACGAGTAGTCAGGCGATTCATTCTAAATATGACGTCTTCCTGACCGTATTTAACCCGGATTATCTTGTAGCCGCCAAATTCACTTTCCGTCTCATGTGATTTTTCCGCCATAAGCTGAAGACGGGATATGATGCGCTGATGGAGGCGACCGGGCAATTCCGTGTATTCACGGATAAAACTATCTATACGAAATTCTATGGACAAACAGTTTTTTTTAGGATTAACATGAATATTGCTGGCTCCCTGATCAAGTGCATCACGGAGCATACGATTGATAATTCGCACGGCCGGGCGACGGGCTGTTTCTTTTGTATCAGTCCCTATCTCCAGCTCAGATCCTTTGGGTTGATCCTGAAGTACAATCGGTACATCTTTTTTCTGAACATCTTGCTGGCCATAACAACGTTCGATATATTCTTCTATCTGCCTGGCTGTGGATATCACAGGCTCAATTTCAAATCCGGTTAGCTGGGCCAGATCGTCCATGGCAACAATATCAAGCGGATCCTGCATCGCCACGGTGAGACGGTTTGATTCTTTTAAAATGGGAAGAACATTGTATCGGCGAGCCTGAGTCTCAGATATGTGTTTTAAAGCATCGTTCTGAATTGGATAGCTGTCCAGGTTCACCACCGGATACCCTGTTTGCTGACTCAAAAATTCAACAAGCTGTTTTTCCCCCAGCAATCCTTTTCTAAGCAATATTTTACCCAGACGATCATCGACTTCTTCTTGTTCTTCAAGTGCTTTTTGCAACTGGCTTTCGGTTATCAACCCGGCATCCAGCAACTGTTCCCCTAATTTTTTGTTTTCTTCATTGCCCATTTACATTCATCCTTTCAAACTATTCATTTTTCGGACCAGAACTTCTCGGTCTAAATTCTTGAGTATAATTGTTTTCTGTTGTGAAGTTTCTCCTTTGACTATCTCCACATCCGATTCAGACAGGCCAAAAGTATCGGCAATAAAACCGATCAACTGCTCGTTTGCTTTTCCATCTTCGGGCGGCGCAAGAAGGTTTACTTTCAGATGATCACCGCGCCAGATAGCTTTGAGCTGACTGGTGCCGGGATTAACTTTTACTGTCATTCGGTATTCCATCTCAGTCTTTCCTCTCGCCGGCAATATTTTTCAACCTATCGCTGAGCCGCAAAAGCTCTTCTTTGAGATTTCGTTGTTCTTTTCTCAATTCAGTCTGCTCAAGTCTAATCTCCCGGCTTTCTTCCAGAGCCGCTTCCCTGATCTGCTCGGCTTCTTCTTCAGCCCGTTCTTTAATCCGGTTTGCGTCCTCGCGAGCATTTTCCTTAATCTGTTCGACCAGGTTCTGTGCGGTTTTAAGCATATCTTTAACCTGGTCCTCCTGCTCACGCAGCTTTTTTCGTTCTTCTGTTACCTTTTCCAGATTTGAACTCTTATCCGAGATAACTTTTTTTAGTTCCTGCATCCTGTCCGCAATTCTAACCAGGAACTGCTTGACCTCGCGGCGGTTAAAACCGCGAAAAGCCGGACTGAAATCTTTATTCTGAACATCAATCGGTTCCAGGGACATCATACCACTTCCGATCATAAAAAAATCTAAACGTTTCTATTGAAATAACAACCACTGCCCGTCTACTCCGACAGCCGACGCGATTTATCACGGGCGCAATGAATCGCCTCGATTATTTTACCTTTTACTCCCGCATCATCTAAATACTTTATCGCTTCAACGGTAGTGCCACCGGGTGAGGAAACCTGCCGTCTGAGCGTCGCCGGGGACAGTTTTGATTCTGCCGCCAGTTTTGCCGCGCCCAGTAAAGTCTGAGCTGCGGCCTGGTGGGCGGTTTCAGAATCAAGACCGAGATATACACCGGCTTCTTCCAGCGCTTCCAGAAAATAAAAAACATACGCGGGGCCGGAACCCGACAGCGCGGTCGCAGCATCCATTTTGCTTTCGTCCACGACAACCGCCTCACCGACGGATTGAAAAACAGCCCTGGATTTCTCAAGAAAATCCTCGCCAACTCCCTCACCCGGAGAAAGAAAACTCATCCCCTCTCCGATCTGAGCAGGTGTATTGGGCATCACCCGGATAACTCTGGAACTGCTGTCCAGCATTTTTTCCAACGCGGACAAAGTTATTCCGGCTGCAATCGAAATTACAGATATATTTGAACCCGCTTCTTCGATTACTTTTTTCACTTTATCGGGTTTCACACACAAAACAAGTATATCCGTTTTTTCGGCCAGTTCCGCAGTGCTTCCTGCGGCATTGACTTCTTTATTTCCCAGTCGTTTAATTTTATCAGCATCGGTATCAAATATATATATCTTTTCCGGTGCATACAACCCGGCCTCCAGGATTCCCTCCAGAAGGGCCCGACCCATATTTCCAACACCGGCAAAACCTATAGTATTAAATTCAGACATTGCACTGCCTCCTTACTGTTATTCAGGGTCGTTCTCCAAACAAAAACCGTCCCAATCTGAGTATCGTCGCTCCCTCCTGCATTGCCTGGGAAAAATCGTTTGTCATACCCATGGACAACTCCGGCAGTTGAATATCAAACCGTTCTTCAAGCTCATCGCGCAAACGTCGGCAGGCGGCAAATGTTCCTCGCAATATTTTCTCATCATCAGTCCAGGGCGCCATGGTCATAAGCCCCTGCAGATCAAGCGGTCCCGACTTCAAAATATCTTCCACAAGAGCCGGGGCCTGATCGGGAGCTGCACCATATTTGGATTTTTCGCCCGACACATTAACCTGAAGCAAAATGGGCTGGGTTTCTCCCATCATTCGAACTCTTTTACTCAATTCCTGAATAAGAGAACTTCGATCCACACTGTGAATGAGAACAAATTCACCCACCACTTTCCTGGCTTTTTTTGACTGTAGATGACCGATCATATGCCAGTTTGCTTTTTTTAATTCTGTCCGGCGCAGTTCATGCTTCTTGTTTATTGCTTCAGAAACCCGGTTTTCTCCAAAATGCCTGAAACCATAATCCCAGGCTTTTCTGATCAGGCCAAGATCAAATTTCTTGGTCACCGCAATCACTTTTATCTTAGCGGGTTTGCGGCCGGCCTTGAGGGCCGCTTTCTCCAGTTCATTTAATCTTTTCTTCCAGTGTTCAGGTTCAGTAATAGGCATATTTTTCTCCTACCTTTTAAAAATCCAGTGTAACATCCTGTCCTCGGTTCTATCTCTGCGGTAACTCGGCAGCGGGGGTGAAACCTCGGCGGCACTGTTAAACCCCAGTTTATAAATTCTTTTTACCGGAAACGGCTCCATCTGTCTTTCAAGAACAGCAAACATAGACACCCCTCCCTCGCTATTAACAATACCTTCAACTCGTAAATCTGCAACAGTACAGTCCACGCTCTCTGCCATATTAATCATAACATTTTTTCCCACCTGATAAGAAGCTTGATGTATGTGGGCCCCGACAATAATCTCCACCGGACCCAAAAATCCTTTTCTAAGGGCACGAGGAACAATACCGGCGGCAAGCCCACGCCAGCCCGCGTGAACGAGGGCAAAATTATCACCGCACAGAGAACGGATAAAAACAGGCATGCAATCGGCGGTAAGAATGGAAATAGCGGATCTCCGGCGGGATTCTATAAGACCATCGGTTTCCAGATAGCAGGCACTATAACCCTCAGTTTTACAAACACGAGTTTCATGAACCTGGCGGGGTTGATGATGTGATTTTAAATCAAACTGGGAAAGAAAAACTGTACGCAATTCGGGATCAGAAAAGTTGCTACCGGCCCCGTCGGCCAGCGCGGTTGTCTGACCCAAAGAAAAAGAGTCCCAGAGCCGGTATTCCACCGTAACCCAGGGACCGCGGTTTCTAACTACATAGGGGGCCTCGCAAACAATTTCTTTTTCAGACCCGTCAGCCATTTAATCGGACCAGAATCTTTACAGTTGAATTATGTTGGAATTCTGACCTTCGCTGATTCCTTTTTGAATGAACTGATTGACCTTTTTCATCAATTTCTCAAATTCACTCTGGGCAGCAATGAACTGCTGAAAAATCTTTTTCGATTCAAGCTGATTGCTCAAGTCCCTGAGGTTTTCTTTTTCATCCTCGGTGATTTCGCCACCGCTTTGGACCTTGGACATAAGCTTTTGTTCGGTCTGTTTTACCTCTTCAAAAAGCTCTTTGGTCTCTTCGTCTTCCATTATTGCTTTTTCGGCTCGACCAAGTGCTTTTGCAGCGTCGGTTTGACCTATTGCCCGACCCAACGTTTTCGACTTCTCTTCAATCTTACCTTGTTCTAAATCCATGTTATACCTCCTTAAAAGATGCGTACAACTTAACATCACAGGGCCACAACTGTCAATTCTTACTTCTGACAGTCGGGACAGAAAAAAGTTGACCTTCCTCCGAGTTTTATTTTTTTTACTTCTCCATCACATCGGGGACAATTCTCATTTTCTCTCCCGTAAACCCTGTGCTGATCGGAATAGGAACCAACTTCCCCGCCCACTCCCCGGTAAACTGTGGCCGAGCTTTCCTGATTCAAGGAAGAACCGCCAGCGGCTATCGCTTCCTTTAGAACTTCAATGATAGTATCAAAAATCTTTCTGGCTTCAGTGGAAGAAATATTATCCGCGCTGCGCCGGGGATCTATGCCACTTCTAAAACATATTTCACAGGCGTAAATATTTCCAATCCCGGCAACAAACGACTGATCAAGAAGCAAATTTTTAATGGCTCCTCTGCGCCCGCTCAAATTATTTTTAAAATTATCAAAAGTGTATTCGGAGTGCAGGGGGTCCGGCCCCATTTTTGCTATTTTGGGATGTTGACCGGGATTTCCTCTTTCCTGCCAGTAAAAACGGCTGAATCGCCGCAGGCTGGTGAAAAAAAGTTTCTCCTCACTCTCACCGCTCAAATCCAGCTCGAGTTTGACCCGGTCCGGGAGGGGGGGCGGATCAGTGCGGTACCATATTTTACCGGACATCCGAGGATGAAAAATTAACCAGTTTTCCCCCGCTTCAAGCAACAAAAATTTACCATATCTCTCAAAATTATTGATCGTCTTTCCCTGCAAACGCACAACAACATTTTCAGGGGTAAGCCCGTCAGCAAAAAGATCCTCATCATCGGCGCTGGCTCTAATTATCTCACTGCCCACCAGCGGTAAAAGCTGACGCCGAATAATTTCCACTTCTGGCAGTTCAGGCACAAAAATCACCTTTTTCAAAAATATACTGAGTAATTGTGTTATATTTTAACCGGGCTGAAACCATAAGTAAAACCTGGCCGGTCAATTACAGAACCTCTCTTAAAGAAGTCAATCACTCAACCGGAAACTACCAGTGAAAACTTTATACTTTTTCAGCAACTCCCCGATTGAGTGCTGGATGATCCGGCAATCCACTCTGCCTACCCGTCATACCGGGCTTGACCCGGTATCCAGTGATTTAGCCCTCGCCGTCATACCGGACTTGATCCGGTATCCAGCGGTTTTGCCTCTGCCCGTCATACCGGACTTGATCCGGTATCCAGCGGTTTTGCCTCTGCCCGTCATACC
>CAYTSZ010000048.1:0-1553 GCA_964440635.1 uncultured bacterium | reverse complement strand
GGACTTGATCCGGTATCCAGCGGTTTTGCTTTTCCGCTTTTGACTTTTCCAGTAACCCATAACCAACACCTCTGGATTCCGGCTCGTGGGCCGGAATGACAGTCAAAATCAACTCCACCCGTCAGACCGGACTTTCCCCCGCCGTCATTGCCGTCCATTTTGAAGTTACCATAGATTCCGGGTCTGCGGTCACTACGTTCCCTTGCCCACAATGACGTTGAAAGGTTTTTGTTAATAAAAACAAAGTTTTCACAGATTAACCGGCTAAATATGTTACAATTATTATTCATTTCTTTAATAGGGGAGTGAATGCGTATGGTCGGCTTGCTTTATTCAAAAGAATTAAACTGCCCGCTTTGTTCCAATGGGTTTGAAACCAAACAAGTGCGCCGATCAAAAGTTATTCTTGAAAAACAGGACAGCGATTTTTGCCCCTATTACAAATCAGAAGACAATCCTATTTTCTATGATCCCGTAATATGCCCAAAATGTGGTTATGGTGCCCTGAAAGATAACTTTGAGGGTATCACCGATCAAGAAAAAATAGCCGTCCTCAAAGAAATAACTCCGAACTGGCAGAATAAAGATTACGGCGGCCAGCGGGATCTTATCGATGCCATAGAATGCTATAAACACGTCTACAAAAATGCGAAAGTTATGGAAAAAAAAGCCAGCACCATAGCGGCAATCAGCATGCGACTGGCCTGGTGCTACCGTTATAATAATGATCCTCGCGAGGACCAGTTTGTCCAGCAGGCACTGACCTATTACAGTGAAGCATATGAACAGGAAAAACTGCCCGTGAAAAATTTAAACGCAATCACCCTGCTGTATATAATAGGTGATTTAAACCACAGGCTGGGTAAAAAAACCGAGGCTTTAAAATACTTCAGCAATGTTGTAGAACATCCAAAACGTTTCCAGAATAAGAACATAGAAAAAATGGCCCGGGAACAGTGGAGAAAAATAAAAGACGAACAGTCGTAAAATCCCGTATATACCCCTTCAAAGCCCCCTGAACTCCATTTTATCCCAATCATGGCATCCAACATATAGTTAAGTGTAAAGTTTCTACCCTTTTATATAACTCAGACCCCCATAACTGCCCCTGAAACTTTTCATATAACTTTAAAGATCACCAGAATACCACAAAACGCCTGTACGGGGGATTCTCAGAAAGAGGGAAGAAAGTTTAATCTAATTCTGTTATATATAACAGGCAGGCCAAAAGAGGCCGATTTGAAGAGTTTGTTCCAAGAGGGACGAACAAGTGTCACTATAGCTGTGATTGGCGGTGAGCGGTTATGCAAAAACCGGCAGCAGCGGCAGAAAATAGTTTACCGACCAAAAAAATATTATTGCAGAATTTCATAAACAGCCTTGAAGAAAACGAATACAGCGAAAGTACACAAAAATCCTATCTGCGTTTCGTCGAACCGTTTTTGAAAGAAAACTCCCATCCCGCAAAAATAGACCGCTACGAAGTCGGCAGGTTTATCCTTACCTGGCGCAACCGGCTCAGTAAAAACTCGATGAAGCTGGCCACCAGTGCA
>CAYTSZ010000047.1:9605-12358 GCA_964440635.1 uncultured bacterium | reverse complement strand
TGTGCTAATGCTGCGAACACAAGGATGTGTAAGAACAGTGCGAGCCGGAATCCATCGGGGTTGACGTAGGGTTTTTTGATTTCAACTTGTTAACTACGAACTTGTGAACTGTGAACTGTGTTTTATGAACTATCTATTGTGATCGAAGGAGCGGTGGTAGTTTGAAGAAAGCGCTTGTCACCGGTATAACCGGGCAGGATGGTTCTTATCTGGCTGAATTGTTGCTGGACAAAGGATATGAGGTTCATGGGATCCGCCGTCGAACTTCAGTTTTTAATACTGAACGGATCGATCATCTTTACGAAGACCCCCGGATCAAGGAAAAAAGACTTTTTCTGCATTATGGGGATATGGTCGACGCCAGTAATCTGAGCCGTTTGGTTGAAAAACTTGAACCTGATGAAATTTATAACCTTGCCGCACAGAGTAATGTGGCCGTTTCTTTTGTTCAGCCGGAATATACGGCCGACGTCGATGCTCTGGGAACTCTGAGGTTGCTGGACGCCATCCGGGAGGCGCGAATTGATACCCGCATTTACCAGGCCTCCACCAGCGAACTGTATGGCAAAGTCAAAGAGACTCCGCAGGATGAAGAAACTCCTTTTCATCCCCGCAGTCCCTACGGTTGCGCAAAACTATATGCTTACTGGATAACCAGAAATTATCGGGAAGCCTACGGTATGCACGCCAGTAATGGAATCCTTTTTAATCATGAATCCCCCCGCCGCGGGGCAAGATTTGTTACTCGGAAAATAACCCGGGCGGTTGCTCGGATAAAAATGGGGCAGCAGGAAAAAGTTTATCTCGGTAACCTTGATGCCCGTCGGGACTGGGGATTTGCACCGGAATACGTGGAGGCGATGTGGTTGATCCTCCAGCAGGATAAACCCGATGATTATGTTATCGCCACCGGTGAAACCCATTCAGTTCGTGAGTTTGCCACAGCGGCATTTCAAACGGCTGGATTTGAACTTTGCTGGGAAGGAGAGGGCGTGCAGGAAAAGGGCATCGACAAAGACAGTGGTCGTGTGCTTGTGGAGATTGATCCCAAGTATTATCGTCCCACCGAGGTTGACCTGTTAATCGGAGATCCTTCGAAAGCAAAACGTGAGCTGGGATGGCAGTCCACAACAACTTTTGATCAGCTCGTAGAGAAAATGGTCAAACACGACCTCCAGCAACAGCGGTCGGGGTGAAGAGGTTTATAGGGAACAGTTTATAGTTCATGGTTCCGAGTTTGCAGTTGAAACCTGAAATTGGCAGACAAAGGTGGTTTTACGCCGAGACGCAGAGACGCAGAGAAAGAAGATAAATATAGGGTAAGCAGATCAGCAAAACGCAGCAGTTGTCTTTGCTGTTCGCCATCTTAAAGGTTTTGAATTCAAGGTTCTGATCAGATGTTACCAGAAGTGCTCAGTGAGCTAAAAAAGATTTTGGCGTTACCTTCTTAAAATGTTTTGAATTCCTCGGTGTCCCTCTGTGACCTCTGTGGTAAAAATGTTTTGACTTTGTGGTTTTGTTTTGAACTATAAACTACGAACCATGAACCATGAACTTGGGTTTATTATCCGGTCTGGAGTTGGAATTCTGTGTTTGAACTGTTGTTGCATAAGAATTTCGCCTCGCTTAATGTTATTCAGTTTTTAGGCGCTTTTAATGATAATATTTTACGCCAGGTTTTTCTGTTGCTTACAGTTGGGGCCGGAGCCTATGACCTGCAGGCCACTGCCACTGTAGTATTTGCCATCCCCTATCTTCTTTTTTCCGCCGCGGCCGGTCAGCTTGCCGATAATTTTTCCAAACGGAATGTAGTTATGATGTCTCGGTTTGCTGAGCTGCTGGTCATGGTTCTGGCAACTGTGGGTATTTACTGGAAAAGTTTTCCCATTCTATTAATCAGCCTGTTTTTGATGTCCGCGCAGAGTACATTTTTCAGTCCGGCCAAATACGGTATTTTGCCGGAAATACTGTCCTATGACCAGCTCTCCCGGGGAAACGGAATCATCCAGATGTTTACCTATGCCGCCATTCTTATCGGTACCGCAGCGGCCGGATTTTTACTTCAAATTCTGGAAGCCTACTACTGGGTGATAGGACTTGTTCTGATAGTGTCCTCTCTTTGCAGCATTGTTTTCTCCTTTTTGCTGGATAAGCTCCCGGCGGCCGATCCGGATCAGAAAATAACATATAATCCTCTGCGGAGGTTAAGCGGGAGCTTGTGTTGGATTAGAAAAGATAAATATCTTCTTCTGACTATGGTAGCCAATGCTTTCGGATGGTTTTTGGGAACTGTTCTGACGGTAAATATTAATGTATACGGTATGGGCACTCTGGGTCTTCAGGAGGGCTGGACGAGTCTTTTTATGGTTGTCCTCGGCTCGGGTATAGCGGTGGGGTGTTTGCTGGCCGGATATCTTTCCGGTGATCGGATTGAGGCGGGTCTTATTCCTGTTGGTGCGGTGGGGATAGGATTTTCATTGCTTGCTCTTTTCTGGGTTCCTGAGAGTTATATGACGAATTTATTTTATTTAACTTCCGCCGGTGTCTTCTCCGGGATGTTTTTTATACCCATTCTTGCCACCCTCCAGGGTCGACCGCCTGCCGAGCGACGTGGAGAAGTGCTGGGAACCACTAATTTTTTTACTTTTTCCGGAGTTTCGGTAGCCGCCGCCGGTTATGTCTTGATGGTGGGTCCGGCAGCTTTTAGTGCCCCGGCAATTATGGGGTTGTTGGGTCTGGTTAGTATCGGCGTG
>CAYTSZ010000047.1:0-9595 GCA_964440635.1 uncultured bacterium | reverse complement strand
GTGGGATTGGTTGCCATGCTTGCGGTTCCGGTATATTTTTTACGGTTTATTTTCAGAGTTATTTTCAGGATTTTTTATAGAGTTAAATTCGAGGGAATCGAAAATGTCCCGAAAGAAACAGGGGCTTTGTTTGTTTCAAATCACGTATCTTATCTTGACGGTTTTATTATAAGTGTTTGTTTTGGCAGGCCGGTTCGCTTTTTAGCACATGAGATGTTTTTTGCGATTCCCGTAGTTGGCTGGTTTTTGAGTTTGATGAAGATAATCCCGATTTCTCCCAGTCCGGGTAAGGTAAAAAGAGCCTTAAAAGAGGCCCGCCGGGCCCTGGCTCAAGGTGATTATGTTTGTATTTTCCCGGAGGGAGCTATTACCAGGACCGGCCAGATACTGGGAATAAATCGTGGTCCTGAAGCTCTTGCTCGCAAGCTGAATGTTCCGGTTATTCCAATTTACCTGGAGAATGTGTGGGGGAGTGTGTTTAGCTTCGAGGGTGGTAAATTTTTCTGGAAGAGGCCCAAAAATATATTTTCTTCGATAACCGTTCACTTTGGCGAATCGCTGGAGAGTGAACCGGATGCGGAAAGAATACGAGTGGCTCTGCAGGAACTGGAATCCGGTATGCTCAGAGATAAAATATGTAAATCAAATCACCGCCGGCAGATGTTAAAAAAACTTAGAACCCGATTTCTTACAACTGCTGTCAGAGATCCGGATACGTCGCAAAAGTATAGTGGTTTTTCGCTGTTGTTTAAAACACTGGGCTTTGCCTCCCGTTTAAAAAAACGAAACGTGTCGCCGGAGTCGACGGTGGCTGTTTTGCTCCCGCCCGGTTTTAAGGCCCTGCTGGTTAACCTCGCACTTTTCTTTAACAATACCACTGTGTTAAATGTAGATACCGATATGGATTTAGAATCACTGCTCTGTCTTTTACAGGAAAATTCAATCCAGACTGTAATGGTTGCCCAGAATCAGTCCGCCAGGTTTGCCGATCTCCCCACTTGCGATAGATTGGTAGTTGAGGAAGTAATGGGAGATGTAAACATAACGGATCGGTTGAAAGCTATTTTACAGTTGTACTGTCCGTTTTCTTTTAAATCAACTACCGCATCCCCGCCGGCCAGTTTTGTCCTGTCCGGGGAGCTTAAACAATATGAAATGGATTCTCTCGCGGGGGCGGCCTGGGGGCTGGAAAAACTCTGTTCCAGATATTCGCAGGCTAAAATCAAAGCGGGGATTCCCTTTTCTCGCTCAGAAGGATATTTCAGTAATTTCTTCTGGCCCCTGTGGTCGGGGCGGGAGTTTTTAACCGGTACCGAAGCAGTAAAGCTCGAAGAAAACTGTATAGTACCTGCTCTTCCGGAGCATGAGGACTGCCTTCAGGATTGTTCGCCTGAATCGATCTGTTTAGCCCTGGTTTTTTCCGGTCCGGCCATGATATCAGATGAAACTGTGTCCCCCGAAACCCATCATTACTTGCTGCCCGGATGGAAACTGGAAGATACCCCGGGCTTTATAAGTTTGAATGTGCCACATTTAAAAGGGGGCGCGGGTGATGCGGATCAGATCGGAATGAAAACTGGTAGCCTGGGCCGCGCGGTGCCCGGTCTGGCTGTGAAAGTGGTTGATCCCGAAAGTGGTGAATCGTTGCCCTCGGGTCGGTTGGGAAAATTAATGTTGCGCGGATTGGCCCTCCAAAAGATCGGCTGGCAGGATACAGGTTATTTTGGAAAAATTGATGAAGATGGTTTTATTTACGCGCGGTCCACCGACCCGGCAACGGATTGAACGGTTAAAATATATTATTGATTGGTGGTAATCAGATGAGTCAACGAGAAGAGCATGATCAGCTTGAAGGAACCGGAAAGGCAAAACATCATTTTGATCCCCGGAAAGTGGAAAAACTATATTCTCCCGCTCGTCTCAAGGCTCTTGGTATTAAGAAGTTATTATCAGAATTGGCTCTTTGCCCCGGCCAGCGTGTTCTTGACCTTGGGACGGGAGGCGGGGTTTTACTTCCCTTTCTTTCTGGAGCGGTGGGCGAAAAAGGGAAGGTGGTCGGATCAGACAATTCAATACAGATGCTCGATTGTATCAAGAAAAAATTTCAGTATGAAGTTCCAGATAATGTCGAGCTGTGTCTGAACGGTGATGAGAGGCTCCCTTTTCATTCTGATTTTTTTCACCGCGTAATGATGGTTTGTTTGTTGCATGAGCTGGCCCAACCTCAACATATGCTAAAAGAAGTAAGCCGGGTGCTTCGACCCGGCGGGCGGCTTCTGACCCTGGAGTGGAAGACTGAAGCTATGGACCCCGGTCCTCCTGTTTCCCACCGGCTGCCCCCGCAAAAAATAAAAAATTGGTTCCGCAAGGCGGGATTGACTGACAGTAACAGTGTTAATTGGAACCAGCGTTATTTCATAGTGACGGCCCGCCGACCCTTTGAAAAGTAAAAACTGTTACCCGTTTGTAGAATCGGCCGTATTTTTTTTCGGCGGCGGTGGTTTGATTGTTTTTTCCCGACACAAGAAAGAGTAAAAAGCAACTGACAGGGGGACGGCGGCCAAAAATCCAATGGCTCCGCCAAGGGCCCGGATTACTTCCAGGGCGATCATATCCCTGTTAAAAGTTATAGTAAGTGCTTCTGGCAGCAGAAAAAGTGAAAACAGAAGCAGCATATCAGTTCCTACATAGGCGAGCAGTAAAGTATTTGTCATCGTTCCCACCAGCCGCCGGCAGACGGTCATTGTTCTTTTTAAGAGGACGCTAAACGGGAGTTCGGGCCGGGCAATTGCAATCTCCGAGGCCGAAGCGGTAACGTCAATTGCAACGTCCAGAATTACTCCCAGGGCTCCGATAAGTGTGGCCCCTACGACCAGTGATTGTAGTGAAATTGGTGCAACTTGTTCGGGGAAATAACGAATCGAATATTCCAGCGCTCGCATTGTTTCATCGTAAAGACCGGTTACAGGTATCCAGCTTGTTACAGCCAGCAAAATGATAACCGAAATCATACCAGTGCTGAGTGCTGCCAGAATGGCAGAAAGAGCCCGTTTATTAAACCCGAGGCTACTTGGTAAAACAAAGACTGTGACAAGAAGATAAAAAAGGCAAACCTCAAATAATACGGGTGAACCGTTTTGTATTTGCGGTAATGTCCAGAATAGGAAAAATAAAATCCCGCCCGCCACGCAACTCAATCCCCGTATTGTTGGCAGCCCACCGACCAGAGCACACAGAACAAGGCAGAATAAAACCAGCAGGATATAACGACGTATTCTATCCGGCCCGCTCAGTAAGAAAATATCCTCGCTGCCGGTGATCTTTTTTATTAACACCCGCTGACCCGGTTGCTGGTAAGTTTCTTTAAGGTTGTTTTGATCCGGTGGAAATATATAGACTTCCGTTTTATTTTCTAAAAATATTTCTGCTTTCCAGCCCCGGGGAGTTTTCTTGATCAGCCGGCCCCTGAAAAAGGCGCCGCCGAAACGATAATGATCTATAAATGGATGGACCATCGTGTCCAGATCAGCCGGCACATAATTTCCCCGCTGTGGTGTCTGGGCGGCAAATATTTGTGTCGCCACCGAAAACAGTAGCAGTGCGATAATAGTGGGAAATAATATTTTTTTCATCGCCGGCACCACCAGGTGGAAAATAGGGCTGTGGTCGGGATTGTTAAAGCCAGTCCGACCAGTCCGGTGCATATTCGCAGGATTTCAATTCCCACAAAATGATAGTTTAAAAATCTTATCCAGTTTAATTCAAATATCTGCAGGCTTAGCAGAATAGGAAACAAAACCCCCATGTAGGCAAAAACAAGGGTATTGACCATAGTGGAAAGTATTTCTCCGCCCACATGCATCCCGTGCCAGAAAGTTTCCTTAAAAGACATATCCAGCCGATCGCGAACTATTTCATCTATGGTTGAGCTGATTACCACGGCAACGTCCATTATTGCCCCCAGGCAGCTCACCACTATCCCAAGGATTATTAACTGGTTTACCACGCCCCGTGCCGTATCGTGTGGAAGCTGGAGATAGGAAAGTATGAGCCGGCTATTTCGGGCGAAAACACCATCCAGTTGGAGGTAGGTCATTCCCAGGGATGACATCAACAGTAATAAAAAAAACAAAATAGTCAGTGTGATTAGAGCCGGTATGGTTGCTCGAGCTTGCCGCATAACAAGAAACACGGTAATAAAAATAGTTGTCAAGCAAATTAAAATACCTGTGGGAAGCAGGTAGCTACCCGCTGCTGCGATCGGAAATAAAAATCCAAAAAGAAGAAAAACAGTGAGCAAAGTGGCACCGAACCCGACCAGCCCTTCGAACCTTCCTATCGCAAAAATTGCCAGGCTGACCAGGAGAAACAATATGAGCAGGGGATAATCTCGTTGACGGCGAATAGAGCTGAGACCGCTGAATTTGCCATTCTTATTGTATTTTGCTATCCCGACAAACCGATATCCCGGGGTGTAATCGGCATCATAATGGGGATGCCCCCAGAGATGTATTCTCCGGGCTGCGGTATCCCCCTGCCGCTGGCCGGAGAGGAATTTAAAGACAACAGTTATATCCCCGCTGTCACCTTTTGCCACCGGCCCGCCTCGGACCTGTTGGACCCCGAGCCGAACGGGCCTCTCTGTTTGGGCAAATAACAGATTTCCGGGGAGCAAAAAAATTACCGCAAACAGTAAAAAAATTAAAATTTGTTTGTCGCTGGTAAATGACATGAATTTGACCGGCTTCATAGAAAAGATTTGTTCTGCGCCACAAATAATTTTATCTGAGAAACACTGAAAAAAACAACTTTTTCCATTTGAAAGTTGTATCTGATGTTAATAAGCATCAAAAAATAAACCAAGAATCTAATTTTATTTTCTGAGACAAATTTCCCCAGAGTAACCCATCCGCTTTTACCAGCGTTCCTGCTGTGATATAATTTAAAAAATGCGGGCGTAGTTCAATGGTAGAACACCAGCTTCCCAAGCTGGCAATGTGGGTTCGATTCCCATCGCCCGCTCTTAAACATCATACAGTGAAAACCAGAATTGCCAATCAAACCGATTTTACCACAGGGGTCACAGAGGGGCACTGAGTAAAAAATAACAACATCAAAAAAATTCATTAAACCTGACATAATTATTATCAAACAAATATCTCTGTATTGTTTTTGACTTACATCCTGTTAATCCTGTCAAAATAGTCCTTGATTTTGAATTTGCCTTTTTCTGCGTTTTTGCGTTAAAAACACCTGTGGTGTTGAGATTGATCCGGGAGTTAAATACAAAAGCTTGTCATTCCGGCCCCTGACGCACACGGATGTGCTAATGCTGCGAACACAAGGATGTGTAAAAACAGTGCGAGCCGGAATCCATGTTGACTTTATGGTTTTCAACTATAAACTCTGAACGATGAACTGTGTTTTCCCTCTGTGCCCCTCTGTGACCTCCGTGGTAAAAAGCCGTTGACCTGGATTTTGCTTTTTCTCAAGCTCTCAAGCTCTCTGGTTCTCCTGCTCTGCCTTTCCCTCCGTTCCTCCCCTCATCCGCTCTTAGTTTCTTTTCCTTGCTGCTTCCCCTTTGACCTCCGTGGTAAAAAGTAGTTGACTTTGATTTCGCTGGTTGAATGAAAATTTTTCTAAGGTATTTGGCTCAGTACTCGATAATAATAGCAGGCTCGGGCTGAGGTAGCCCCAGGTCTCATATATCCTATCATATTCTATTATCTCATGAGCCCCAGAGGAAGCCTCCTCTGGGGCTTTGCTTTTTTCTATATTCACGTAGAATTATACTTATTATGAAAATACAAAAGTTAACTTCCGAACCGGGAACGGTATTTTTAAGCAAAGGTTTTTCTGGAGTCCCCTTACTTTTTAGCTCGCCCATACAGATTGTTGAAGCAAGAAAAGCAGAGGAGATTACAGTTGCTCTTGAGCAGATTCGGGCCTTTAATGCCTCTAATTATTACTGTGCGGGGTTTATTTCCTATGAAGCCGGAGCGGCAGTCATGGGAGTTGAATTCGAAGAAAGTGACTTTCCTTTTCTCTGGTTTGGAGTTTATGAGAAACCCTCACCGTTTAAAATTCCCAACCCGGATTTAAATGTTCCGCCTTATTTAGAACTTTACTCGAAAATTGATTTTGATTCTTACACTTCTGGTTTTGAAAAGATAAAAAAAGAAATAAAAGCCGGTAATACCTATCAGATAAACTATACTTTTCGGAATTATTTCGAATCCGAAATTCCCCCCTCACTACTTTTCTCGTATTTGTATCACAATCACCCGGTACCCTTCGGAGCTTTTATATCGAATGATCATTATCAGATAGCCAGTCTTTCACCGGAACTTTTTGTTCGCCGCCGGGGTGATAAATTAACTACCCGGCCAATGAAGGGAACAGCTTCGCGAAGCGCGGATTATGATCTGGATCAAAAAAGAAAAAGAGATTTACGCAATTCGGAAAAAGAACGTGCGGAAAATTTAATGATTGTTGATCTTATGCGCAATGACCTGGGCAAGCTGGCTCGTCCGGGCTCGGTTAAAGTTCCCCGCCTGTTTGAGATCGAGCAGTATAAAACAGTTCATCAGATGGTTTCCGGGGTCGAAGCCCGGATTGATTCCTGTTCCCCTGCCAAAATAATTCAAGCACTTTTTCCCTCCGGTTCTATCACCGGTGCTCCGAAAAAAAGCAGTATGAATATTATTTCTCGGGTTGAAAATACTCCCCGTAAGATATATACGGGAAGTATTGGACTTTTTCCTCCCTCGGGAAATTTTTGCCTTAATATTGCTATAAGAACAGCACTTTTTAATAGTCGAAAAGAAACTGGTGAACTTGGTATAGGAGGGGGGATTGTAAGTGATGGTCAGCCAGAAAAGGAGTGGCGTGAGGCCTGGTTGAAAAGTGAGTTCCTCAACAGCGGTGAGTTTAGTTTTTCATTGATCGAAACTATGTGTTATTCGCCAGGCGAGGGGATAGAGCTATTGCCCCTGCACCTGAAGCGCCTCACTCGTTCTGCCGGGTATTTTAATATTCCGCTGGATATAGCGGCAGTAAGAAAGAAGATCGCAGGAAAATTTGAACATATAAAAAAAGCGGCTGCTCTCAGATTGCTGTTGACCCGGGAGGGACAGGTGAGGCTGGAAGTAAAAGAAATCCCCCCGCCGCCCGAAGATGTCAAGCTGAAGCTGGCCCTTCGTTCTTTCAATCCCGTTCAGAAGGACAAACTCAAACATAAAACCACGGATCGTTCTTTTTACAATAAATATCGAAAAAAAGCGTCCGAGAACGGTTTTTTTGAGTATGTTTTTTACGACCGAAATGGATATATAACCGAAGGAACGATCAGTAACGTATATATCAAAAAAGAAAACTGGCTTTTAACCCCGCCACTCGAAGTGGGAGTGTTACCCGGAGTTATGCGAGAACATCTGCTTGAAAACGGACAGGCCAGGGAAGCAAAAATACACCGAAAGAAGCTGGAATCCGCCAAAGATGTTTACCTCAGCAACGCCCTGCGCGGCCTGATAAAAGTTGATAACGTCAGCCGGTGAACCCGGTTTACAGTCAGATTAAATACAGCTGCATGTTATAGGTAGTTGGTTCTGACTTCATCCCCGCTAATTATTTTGATTTTATTTCCCCAATGCTTTTGCCTTTCTCTGCGCCTCCGCGCTCTTACGTTCCTCAAAGCAGTTGATTTTGCTTTTGATATTCCCTCTAAAATGTTTTGAATTTCCTCTGTGTTCCTCCGTGACCTCTGTGGTAAAAATGTTTTGACGTTGATTCTGCAGTTACCGGTTTTCGGTTAGTTCGTAGATTATCGAACCGGGGAAGCCCCGGCTTTTCAGGCGCCCGGCCAGTTTTTTCGGGGGGAGGGAATTGTTTTTCTGACAGTATTCTTCGGCAAGTTTTCTTTCTTTCGCGCTGTCAATCTCTTCGTTTACTATCTGGCGGGCCAGGCCGGAGTCTATTCCTTTTTGTATCAATTCGGCGATAATTTTTCTTTTACCCCGGGGTTTGGAGCGACAGCGGTTGTATATATGCTGGCGGGCCACCTCGTCGTCGTTGAGATAGCCTTCTTCTTTTAAATCTTCAACAAGGGGAGAGATCAGTTCTTCAGGATATCCTTTACGTCTAAAATGGGCTGTGAACTGCTGAGTTGTTTTCAGATAACGCCCCAGGTAATCGCGAGCTTTCTGTCCGATAAGTTTCCGGGCTGCTTTCCATAGTTTTTCTTCCAGTTCTGCTTCCGGAATTT
This sequence comes from uncultured bacterium, assembly GCA_964440635.1. GTDB lineage: Bacteria > T1Sed10-126 > T1Sed10-126 > T1Sed10-126 > T1Sed10-126 > CAYTSZ01. The sequence continues at coordinate 1,332 of CAYTSZ010000047.1, read as the reverse complement.
CCTGCTGTTCTTCAAGCCCGCTTTCGGTAACCACCGGGGAGGGCCAGTCAAGCCTGCGTCCGTTATCCAGACTGAGCCTGGTTACTCCACCCCGTTGCCGGTTTATTTTGTTTATTATTACCACCGGCTATCAGTCTTCTTCGGTAGTTTCTTGCTCTTCGTCGACGTCCTCGTCAACGTCCATATTCATGCTTTTTTTCACTTCGTTGCTGATTTCTTCCAGCAGTTCAGGATTGTCGCGCAGGAACTCAAGGGTGTTGTCGCGGCCCTGGGCCAGTTGCAGGTCGCCGTAGCCATACCAGCTACCCTTGCGCTCGACTATGTCCTTTTCAATCGCACAGTCCAGTATGCAGCCGTCAGAGGAGATACCCTCACCGTAAATGATGTCAAATTCCGCCTGGCGGAAGGGAGAGGCAACTTTATTTTTTACACAGCGTACCCTGGCCCGGATTCCAAGAGATTCTGTGCCATCTTTGAGGACATCTATTTTTCTGATGTCCATTCGGAGGGAGGAATAAAATTTAAGCGCCCGGCCACCGGGTGTGGTTTCCGGGTTACCGTACATTACTCCTATTTTTTCCCGGATCTGGTTTAAGAACATGCAGGATGTGCGGGATTTGCTGATAGCTCCGGAAAGTTTCCGCATTGCCTGGCTCATCAAACGGGCCTGCAGCCCCATGTGTGCGTCGCCCATTTCCCCTTCGATTTCCGCCCGGGGGACAAGAGCGGCCACAGAGTCGATTACTACAATATCAATAGTTCCACTGCGAACCAGCTTTTCAGTAATTTCAAGCGCTTCTTCGCCGGTATTGGGCTGGGCGACGTAAAGCTCGTCGACCTGGACACCAATTGCTTCTGCGTATTCAGGATCCAGGGCGTGCTCAACATCAATAAAAGCAGCGATTCCGCCCTGTTTTTGTGCTTCGGCAATAGTTGAGAGGGCGAGAGTAGTTTTACCGGCAGATTCCGGGCCGAAAAGTTCGGTCACCCGTCCGCGCGGCACCCCCCCGACTCCGGTAGCAAGATCCAGGGTCAAAGCCCCGGTAGGAATAGCGGGAACATCCGCCTGCTTGCGTTCGCCAAGTTTCATTATAGACCCTTCTCCAAACTCTTTTTCAATTGATCCGACGGTTGCCGACAGTATCTTTTCCTTCTGATCTTTCTTAGCCACAGTATGGCCCCCTTAAAAAAATAAAGTTACAAGTTGCAAGTTAACAGTTCATAAAACACAGTTTATAGTTCATCGTTCGTAGTTTATGGTTAAAACCAAAACATCTAGTCAAACCATTTTTTACCACAGAGGTCACTGAGGGACACAGAGGTAAAATCAAA
>CAYTSZ010000046.1:5955-12372 GCA_964440635.1 uncultured bacterium | reverse complement strand
GAGATAAGATAATCCCCTGCATATAATTTTTTTGAAAAGGTGATTTTTAGTGGATGATTTTCCTTCGAACGAGGATGTAAACCCGGAAGATTTGCTGAATGATTTTGGAAAATGGATTAAAAAACATCCGGAATTAATAGTTGCTGCCGTCGTGGTGGTTCTGCTTCTTTTTTCGATTCCAACTATGGTTTTCCAGGTTGACCGGGACGAAGAGGCTGTTGTTCTTCGCTTTGGTGCTTTTGCGCGCCGGGTTGATTCAGGTTTGCGCTGGAAATTTCCGCCGCCAATCGAAACAGTTTTTATTGTCAACACCCAGCGGGTTTTCAGCGAGCAGTTTGGTTACCGCGGTGAAGAACGGGCAGGTTCTTCCAAACGGAGTGTTAAGGAAGAATCCTTGATATTGACCGGCGACCTGGGTGTTTCCCGGCTGGAATGGGATATTCTTTATCGTAAAACCGACCCGATGCGTTTTTTATTTAATATAAGAGATGAAAGTAAAATTTTACGCAAAGCCAGTCTTTCCTCAATGCGCCGGGTTGTAGGCGATTTTAATGCCACCGAGGTCATAACAGTTCGCCGCCGGCAGATTGCTCTGAAGGTAAAAAATCAACTGCAAAACATACTGGATAATTATCGTTCTGGTATAACTATTGCAGATGTTGTAATCCAGTCCAGTGAACCACCCGACCCGGTTGCTCCTGCTTTCCAGGAAGTGGACAGCGCCCGGCAGGTTCGTGATCAAATGCGCCACCAGGCAAATCGCCACCGCGAGAAAGTTATTAACGAAGCGGAAGGTCAGGTTTCACAGATGGTCTCGGAGGCCCTGGGAGACAGCGCGGCTGTAATTAACCGGGCCCTTGGTGATGCAAACCGTTTTAACAGCATACTTACTCAGTACCGCCAGGCGCCTGAAATTACACGCCAGCGGATGTTTCTGGAAACAATGCAGCAGGTAATTACAAATGGAGAACGTATTTATGTAATTGATGAGAAGGTGAAGGGGCTTCTTCCCCTTCTGGAACTGAAAGGGGATGTTAAATAATGAAAATTCTAAGAATGTTAATAGGTTTAGTAGTTGTTATCCTGGCTCTGGGTGCTTTTGCTTATGGTTCGGGTCTTGTATATTTTGTTCCCGAATATAATAATGTTGTGGTTACCAGGTTCGGAGAGATTCAGTACGCCGTGGTTACCGGGTTTGATGTTCGCCAGGCTGTAGAAACTACGGGTGATGAAGATGCTTCGGAAATAGCGGAATTGAAAGAATCTTATCCCGAGGGAAAAATTCGCAGCGGCGCCGGTCTGTATTTTAAACTTCCTTTTGTGGAACAGGCACATTATTTTGATTCCCGGATACTTTTCTGGGAAGGCAGTTCCTCCGAAATATCAACCCTGGATTTGAGGACGCTGTTGATTAATACCAGCGCCCGCTGGCGTATTTTTGATGTCATCAAATTTTATAAGGCTCTCGGCACCGAACAGCAGGCCCTGGCCCGGATCGGTTCCATAGTTAACTCCAATATAGAAGATTTTATTTCAGAAACCAGGTTGATCGAAGCGGTTCGCAACGAAAATCTTGAACTGGAAACTGAAGTTCGCCGTCGTCTTGAAGCCACTGGAGAGGGAGAAGAGGTAGACGCCGCCCAGATTCGTTATGGTCGCGGTGAACTTATTTCCAGAATACAAAAAGAAACCTCAGAAGTTTTGATGGACCAGTTTGGCGTGGAGCTTATAGATATAATGTTTACTCAATTGAATTACACTAACAGTGTTCGCCAGGCCGTCTATGAACGCATGAAAGCGGAGAGAGAAAGGATAGCAACCCGCTATCGCTCCGAAGGTGAAAGAATTCGCAGAGAAATTCTCGGTGAGGTATCAAAACTTGAAAACGAGATGATCTCCGGAGCCGAGCGGCAGGTGCGGGAAATAGAGGGCAGCGCCGAGCAAAGACGTATAGAGATTGAAGCCAGTGCCTACAAGAAAAACCCTGAGTTCTTCCGTTTCCAACGTTCCCTGCAGGCATACGAAGAAGGAATGCAGAAGAATGCATTTTTTATTCTCTCGGATGACAACGATTTACTGGAGTTTGTCACCTCCCCGGGCAGTTAAAAACAGGCCAGAGGAGTAGATTTAACGGCGAATACGTGATTAAGTGATTAGGTGACTGCGTGATTGCGTAATATTGAAGTCAAATTCAAACCCACTGGATTCCGGCTCGCACTGTTCTTACACATCCTTGTGTTCGCAGCATTAGCACATCCGTGTGCGTCAGGGGTCGGAATGACGGCCTGAAACAGGTTGTCATTGCCATCCATAATTTTATGAAAAGTTTTTATCTTTGCTGTTGAAGTACCCCGTCACGCAATTACCCAATCACTTAATCACGTCCTTTTCATTGTGTTTTCTCCTTGTCTGCTTTATCTCCTTTATGGCATTGAACCTTTATCAAGGTTATTCCTACTGAACAGTAGATATTTATTCTTAACTGTATTATGCTAAAGTATTAGATGTGGTCGAATAATCGTGGAGGAGTTAATTTTATGGAAAACATGTTTTGTTCTGAAATTAAGTCTAAAACTCTCAGATCTCCTTTGCTTGTTTTGTTACTATTATTGGTATTTGTGGTTGCAGGCTGTGGGAAAACAAAACATGAAAAAGCACTTGAGGTTGCCAAAAGATTGACCTTGACCGGTTCCCTGTCAGACACCGAGGCCGTCAAATCTCTTCAACAGTCCGAGAAGCTGCTAAACCGTCTGGTTCGGATAAAAATAGACGCCGCGAAATGGCGGATCAGGGCCCTGCGCCGATTAAGTGAAAAATACATAGAGATGGGCATGCTTGAGCTGGCTTCTAAAGAACTGGAAAAACTTATTGATCTTCAGCCGGTACAACCACGCTGGTATATTATGAAGGGACAGCTTTACAGTCGCTGGGCCACTGTCGCGGAGGATAAAATTTCTAAAGCTGAACGTTCTTTTCAGACGGCACTTGAGCTGGAAAATGATTCCCTGCCTGCTCGCTACGGGCTGGGGGTTTTATATGCTTTTCAGGCGGACCGGCCGCAGCGCGGTCGCCAATTTCTCCGGGAGCTATCATTTGATCAGCGGGTGACAAACCGTACAAGAACCTATGTTAAAAAAGCGCGATTTGCTCTTTCACGACTTGAATTTCAGCAGGGGAATTACAGGGAAACAGTACGTATTTTGCGAGAAATCACTAAAATGCAGACGTTAAATCGGGATTCTCGTTTTATGGCATACAAAAACCTGGGTCAGGTATATGAACAGCTTTCAGCGAAAGAAATGGCGATTCAGGCCTATCGTAAGGCTAACGATGTTTATCAGTATGACAATGAAGTTAACAAAGCGCTGGAACGTTTGAGTTCCCAGTAACATGGCCGACCGGGAGATTTTACTTAAAAATGAATCAGTTGCTCGCGCCCTTCTGGTTAGTTCTGAAGGAATTGGTCCCGGAATCGTTAAAAATATTCTTGTAGAAATTGACCGGATAGCTCCTTTGTTCGAAAACCCACAACTTCTAAATGAATATGAGATTCCCAAGCTTGGCAAAAAACTGAAAAATAAATTACTTAATAATTTTGAAAAATGGAATCCGCTAACAGCTCAAGAAAAACTTCTGTCACTTGGTATAGGTGTGATAAGTGGCGTCGATGAGCAGTATCCCGGATTTTTAAAACAGATCTATCATCCCCCACCGGTTCTTTTTTACCGGGGAAAAACAGAACTGTTGAATAAAACTTCTATAGCCATAGTAGGGACTCGCCGTGCGGATAATTTTGGTATTGATTTTGCCAGAACCCTGGCAGAAAAACTTTCTGAGCTGGGTATATGTATAGTCAGCGGGCTGGCTGCCGGTATAGATGCCGCCGCTCACGGGGGAGCCCTGGCTGCCGGGTTAACCGTGGGAGTGCTGGGAACGGGCGTGGACTGTCATTATCCAAACCGTAATCGTAAACTGCAGAAAAGCATGGCTGAAGATGCACTCATTGTTTCTGAATATCCCCCCGGCACCGGCCCCGAGAGGGGACATTTTCCTGCGCGTAACCGAATCATAAGCGGCCTCTCCAGGGCTGTCATTGTCGTTCAGGCCGGAGCACGCAGTGGGGCTTTGATTACGGCCGATTTTGCTCTCGAACAGGGCAGAGAGGTATATGCCGTCCCCGGAAGTGTAGGTTCCTCTTTGCACAGGGGTTGCCACGGTTTGATTAAACAGGGGGCCGGTCTTGTCTCCGGCGTGGAGGATGTAGTGGATTATATGCAGCTTTCCGGTAATTTTACTCCCCGGGAAAACATTGTTGAGCTATCGCCGCAAGCCTATAGTTTGCTTGAATTTATTTCAGAGCGCCCGGTTAGCCTCGATGAATTGTTGGCTAAAAGCAACCTGGAAATAGGAGAGTGCTCCTGTGCTTTGCTGGAACTGCAGGAAAACAGGTTAATCCTGGATCTCGCCTGCCAGCGCTACCAGCGCAGCCCCGACTGTCGCCACAGCAAAATAAAGACCACAGATAACTCGGAAAAATAAAGTATTACCCCGAAAACCACGAAACTAAAAACAATCCCGCTGCCCCGTTTTTTACCGCAGTAAGCGGACAAGGAGACAAGGAGCAACAGCGACATCAAAGTCAACGGCTTTTTACCACAGAGGTCACAGAGATGCACAGAGGAACGTCAAAACATTTTAAATGGAGAACTTCAACATCAAATTCAAGTGCAGGTTTAACACAGAGGGCACGGAGGAAATTAAAACATTTAAGAGGCATTGCTTCAAAGTCAACTGATTTGGGGAACGCAAAGACGCAGAGGGAAAAGCTGACAAGGAGCCAAGGCGATAGGGGGAGGGCGAAACTAAGAAATTAAAACGAAGTAGAAGTGGCTGGATTTGAAGTCATACACTAAATCGGACTTTCAATCCAGACAAAAAATTGATTCCGGGGTTTGTTTTTTCCTCTGTGACCTCTCTGTGGTAAAACAGGGTTTGACTTTAGGTTTTGATGTTAACTTGAAACTGTGTTTAAGGTGATTTGTGTGAAAACTGTTGAATGCCTACCGTGGCAGAGTGATGTTTACAGGAAGTTTTTGCAGTATTGTCGTTATGAACGTGATTTTTCAGAAGATACTCTGCGCGCTTATCGATCCGATCTTGATCATCTTGGTGAGTTTATTACTACCCTGGAGATAGGAGACAGGCTGGAAAAACTGCAAGAATCTGACCTGCACCGTTACCTTGCCTGGCTTAGAGAACAGTCCCTGGCTGCCAGCACTGTGGAACGCCGGGTGGCCACATTTAAGTCTTTTTACCGCTTTTTGTTCCGGCGTGAGATTCGAGAGGATAACCCGGCCGAAGATATATCGTTCCGCGACCGCCGGCGCAATCTGCCAACTGTCTGGAGCGAAAAAGAGATAGAAATATTTATTCTCCTGCCGGATACTAAAACCACCGCCGGCCGTCGCGACCGGGCCCTTTTTGAATTTTTATATTCAACCGCGGCCCGTGTATCCGAGGCTTCTTCTGCTAACTGGGGGGACTATAATAAACTAAACGGGCAGGTTAAGCTGCTGGGAAAGGGGGATAAGGAGCGCGTGGTACCGGTAGGCCCGCCGGCCAGGGAGGCACTGGGAAATTATCGGGAATCACTGCTGCCCGAGGCTAATGAACCTATGTTTCAAAACAACCGGGGCAATCGACTGACCAGTCGAGGAATCCGCTACATTATTGATAAATACCAGTCCCTTTGCCCGGTCACCAAACCTATAAGCCCCCACGTTTTCCGCCATAGCTGCGCCACCCATATGTTGAATCGCGGTGCGGATTTGCGCGTGGTCCAGGAACTTTTAGGTCACACAAACATATCTACCACCCAGATTTATACCCACGTCTCCACCGACCGTCTAAAAAAAGTCTACGACAAAGCCCACCCCAGAGCGAAGTAAACCGCTAAAAAACAGTTACAATCTCCAGGTCGAACCCATTTTTACCACAGAGGTCATGGAGGAACACAGAGGGGAAAACTGGAAAAGCCGAAACACGAAAAGGCGAGCAAGCGAAAAGAAGAACCGGCACTAAATTCTAGTTGCCCTAATCAAAAAAATATATTCAATCTATCCATAATTAACAAACACACATCTCTATGTAGATTTTGATTCTCATCCTGTCAAAAAACCCGCTGAATTCGAAGTTGACTTTCTCTGCGCCACCGCGCCTTTGCGTTCCCCAAAGCAGTTGATTTTGATATTAACCCCTCCTTATATGTTTTACATTCCTCCGTTACCTCTGTGCCCTCTGTGTTAAACCCGCCTCTGATTTTGATGTTGAAGTTGATTCTAATCAGATATTATCAGAAGTGATTCGTGAGCTCTCCGCCGTTGACTTAGATTCTACTCTCTATAAAATGTTTTGAAT
>CAYTSZ010000046.1:0-5945 GCA_964440635.1 uncultured bacterium | reverse complement strand
GTACCTCCGTGACCTCTGTGGTCAAGCTGTTCAGATTATATTTTCCGAAAAACATTAAAGTTATTTTCCAGTATGTCGATGCTTAGAATGGACAGGGAAAAAATGGTGCTGATTGGATGAATGGGAGGATTAAAAATGCAATCACTTGAGATGACCACTATAAATGCTTTGCAGGACGGTTTGAATGGCGCAAGCAAGCGCCATGCTGCCATTTCTGATAATCTTGCCAATGTAAATACCCCCGGTTATAAAAGAAAAGAAGTTTCCTTTGAAGAAAATATTGCCAGTCTCTATATAGATAAAGACGAAGTGGGTAGGGATTTAAAATCCAGCGGATATGAACTTAATGGTGGCCGTCTCGCCGCCCGGGCTGTTATGCACCGGGTTGATGATACCACCATGAGAAATGATGGTAATAATGTTGATCCTGACCGCGAGATGGCCAAACTGGCCAAAAACCAGCTCCACTATAAAGGTATGGCCCGCATGATGCAGCAGCAGTTTAGATTCCTTACGGACTTACTTTCTAGAATTGGTAAGCCGTAATAAAATGGGGTATCAGATATGAGTTTATTTCAAGCTATAGACACCGCATCCTCCGGCTTAACCGCCGAACGATTGCGAATGGATGTAATTTCCGATAACCTGGCAAATGTGAATAGCACCCGCACGGAAGAAGGGGGGCCTTACCGTCGCAAGATTGTTACGTTTGAACCGCGTCAAAAAGACAAATCTTTTTTCCCCTCGCTGGCTCACGGCGATATATCCACTATAAATGCAGGACAGGGCGTTCGGGTAACAGGTATTGAAGAGGCCGAGGGCGAATTCAGACACATATATGAACCGGAACATCCCGATGCCAATGACGAGGGATATGTTTTGAAACCAAATATAGATCCTGCTAAAGAGATGGTTGACATGATAACTGCCAGTCGAGCTTACGAAGCTAATGTCACCTCGATTTCGACCGCCAAAAAGATGTTTAATGAGGCTTTGAACATCGCGAGGTAAATTAATTGTAGACATTCGGACTATTTTATGCTAAATTTTACTCGGAATGGATGTTACAGTTAAAGGAATGGGAGTGGGATCTCGTGGAACCTACCTTTGAATTAACTTCACTGACCCCGGGTTTATCTAAAATGGGGAGTGCTGTGCCCGAAAGTGAGCAAAAAACAGAATCCGCCACGGCGCAGCTTGCCAGCAGTTTTTCAAAAACTTTATCGGATAAACTAAGTCAGGTTGAAAGCACCCAGCGTGATGCCCAGCAGAAGATGCGTCTTTTTGCTGCCGGTAAAATAGAAAATGTTCACGATGTAACTATCGCGATGCAGAAAGCTAATATGGCAATGCGCACCGCCACTTTAGTTCGAGAAAAGATGATTGGCATCTTTGATCAGTTAAAACGTATGCAGTAGTAGTATTTTGAATGGGATGGATTGGAATGAATGGAAAACAAAACAAACCCGATGTGCCTGATGAACACATCGGGAAGGGGAAAATGCTATGCCCGATTTTATTGAGCAATTGTTGAACCAGTTTCGTTCCCTCTGGGATAATTTTAGCCGTCGCCAGCAGACTATATTCCTGCTTATCGCTGCCGTAACTCTGGCCGTGATTGTCGGAGTTTTCTATATGTCGACTCGAGCGCAATATGTGGTGCTCTATAACCGCAAGATGGATGCGGACGAGGCATCTAAAATAGCAAATGTTCTTGAGGAAATGGGTGTTGACTACAAATTAGATGGAAATATAATCAAAGTCCCCTTTTCCCGCGTTGATCGCCTTCGTCTCCAGCTCGCCCAGGAAGGTGTATTACCCACTTCGACCGTCGGTTTTGAAATTTTCGAGAAGGGCGGGATCGGGATTACCAACTATGAGCGCCAGGTGCGTTATAAAAGAGCTCTGGAAGGTAGTTTGGCCCGAACTATTCAGAGCAATCCTGATATAGAAAGAGCAGCAGTCCAGGTTGCCCTCCCCCAGCAAAAAGCTCTGTTCAAAGAAGACGAGGAACCAATTACCGCTTCCGTTAAACTTCAGTTAAAACCATTTGCTCAGCTCGATAAAGAAAGTGTTCGGGGGATTATTAACCTGGTTTCTTATGCAGTTGTCGGACTGGAACCTGGTGATATTGTGGTGCTGGATGAGCAGGATCGTATAATTTCCGACTTTGACAGGGGCAATTCCTCCTCGACTAAACAGATAAAACAGCTCCAGGTAAAAGATGAAATAGAAAGAAAATTAGAGGGAAAATTGAGATCCGCCCTGGGGAAAATTTTAACCAGGGATAGACTGGCCGTGGCGGCGACCGTTAATATGAATTTTGATCATATCGAGAAACGGATGGAAGAATATCGGCAGCCCGAGGGTTCTTTCGAGCAGTTGCGAAAAAATGAAGAGACATTAAACCGCACCCTGGAGGGCGAAAATGTTCAACCGGGCGGGGCAGTTGGAACGGAAAGTAATATCCCCGGCGCCGAAGAGGTTGAGGGGGAGGTAACTCGTTACGATGAGAAAAAGCAACTTGTGGATTATTTTGCCGATAAGAATATAACCACAATTGTTAAAGATCCGGCTATTACCCGGATGTCGGCGATAGTGAGTGTTGACCATCGTCTTCAGCGCGGGGAGGATGAAGAAGGGCGTATATCATACGAGCGTGAACCCCTGACTGAGGAAGAATTGGAAAAAATCAGACGTCTTGCTCAGGGGGCGGTGGGTTTTAACAAAGAGCGGGGGGATCGGGTCGAAGTTGTAAATGTTGAATTTGACCGGGGAGAAGAGATAAGAAGATTGCAGGAGGAAGCCCGGCAGGAGGAGTTTCGACGCAAGGTTATATATTTCTCAGTTATTGCCCTCGGGGTAACATTTTTGATTGCCGGAGCTCTTTTGCTCTGGCAGCGCAAAAGACAGCGCGAGATGGAGCGAGCCGTGGAATCCGAACCGGAGATGCCCCAGCGTGACCTGATGGCCGAAATTTCGGTTGAAGAGCGCGAGGAGCAGCAGCAATCCGAGCAAATGCGAAACCGGATTGAGGAAAACCCGGATTCTGCCGCCCAGGTTTTACGCTCCTGGTTTGTTGAGGAATTATAAAGGTCAACAGTTTGTTTATATACACAGAAAAAACCATTTGCACAGTTTCTATATAAAAGGGAGGAGTTTTAGATAATGGCCCCGGCAGGGACGGAAAATTTAAGCGGGATACGAAAAACTGCTATATTACTGGTCAGCCTCGGTTCGGATGTTTCGGCCGAAATATTCAAACATCTAAGTGATAGGGAAGTTGAAAAGATAAGTCTGGAGATTGCACGGCTGGAGACAGTCGAACCCGAGCAGCGCCAGGCCATACTGGAAGAATTTGGAGAAATGCTCAGAGCCCAGCAATACATCAGCCAGGGCGGTATGGATGCCGCTCAGAATATTTTAACTAAAGCGCTTGGTGAGGATAAAGCAAGGGATATGGTCGACCGGCTTACTTCTGCCCACGAAGTGCGTCCTTTTGAGTTTATACGTCACGCCGACCCGGCTCATATACTAAACTTTATCCAGGGAGAACACCCGCAAACTATAGCCCTTGTTCTGGCTTACCTGGACAGCGAAATAGCTTCCAATATAATTCAGGAACTACCCAGTGAGCTTCAGGCGGATGTTTCTAAGCGTATTGCTCTTATGGATCGCACCTCGCCGGAGATGATTAGGGAGGTGGAGAGGGTTCTGGAAAGAAAACTTTCTTCCCTTGTTAACGAAGAATACGCTTCTACCGGCGGGATCGAGGCCATGGTTGAAGTTCTTAACCATGCCGACCGTTCGACGGAAAAAAGTATACTTGAAACCCTTGATGAACAGGATCCTGAGCTGGCCGAGGAGATCAGGCGCAAGCTGTTTGTGTTTGAAGATATAGTTCAGCTTGATGATTCTTCAGTCCAGCGTGTCCTGCGTGAGGTTGACCAGGACGAGCTGGCCCTTGCTCTTAAGGCGGTTGAAGCCAATGTTCAGGATAAAATATTTGATAACATGAGTAAAAGAGCCGCTGGAATGCTGCGCGAGGAACTTGAGTATATGGGGCCGGTTCGTTTGCGTGACGTTGAAGAAGCCCAGCAGCAGATTGTTAATGTTATCCGCAGGCTGGAAGAAGAAGGAGAAATTGTTGTTGCACGCGGTGGGGGTGAAGAAATAGTTGCCTGATAAAGTTTATAAACCCGACCAGGTCCGGGATGAAAAAGCCAAGATGACTGTAACCCGTCTCGGACCCGAGGAAAAGTTCGCCGGCAAGGTCCTTCTGAGTCTTAAAGATAAAATCAGCCAGGCCAGAGAAAAAATACAGGAACTTGAAAAAGAGATAGATGAGAAGAAATCCACAGCCAAACACCAGGGTGAAGAAATTGTTCAAGCGGCTAAAAATAAAGCGGAGGAAATAAAAGAAGAGGCTCACCGTGAAGCCGAGGAAGTAGTTAATTCCCGTGAAGAAGAGGTTGATAAAGCCCGTAAAGAGGGTTATGAAGACGGTTACAGTGAGGGCTGGGAGAATGCCCGTGAGGAAGCTGCCGACCTTATTGCTCATGGAGAGAAAATTCTGGATGAGGCCCGCCGGGAGCGACATGCTTATATTTCGGAACACGAAAATGAACTGATAGCTCTTGCCCGTCAACTGGCTATGAAAATTATTCGCGAACAGGTTGAAATTGACGAAGAACTGGCGGTTCGAACTGTCAGGGCGGCATTGGATCAGGTTAAAGAAGTTAAAGAGATAACCCTCATGCTCAATCCTACCGATTATGAGGCAATTGAAAAAGTAATTGAAGAACAGAAAGAAAAACACCCAAGCCTCCGGGAGATATCTATTGCTGAAGAGCCACATATGGAAAAGGGGAGCTGCCGTATCAGTACAAATTATGGAAATATAGATGCAACTTTAAGCGGCCAGCTCGACCATTTGACCGATCAGCTCATTGAAGCGAGTTGATATCCAGCCATGCCGGAAAAAACTGTTTTAGATAAAGCCGAAGAGATCTGGGAGGGGAAACCCCAGTTCAGACTTGAAGGGCGGGTGTGCGAGGTTAAAGGTGTAATAGCCGAGTCTATAGGTCCGGATGCTTCAGTTGGTGATCTCTGTCGGGTTGTGCAATCTAACGGCGAGGAAATAGATGCCGAGGTCGTGGGTTTTAAAAATGATCACCTCCAGTTGATGCCGGTCGGTGATATGCAGGGAATCAGCAGCGATTCTCGGGTTATATCGACGGGTAAACCCTTCCAGATTAGAACCGGGGATCATCTGCTGGGTAGAGTGGTTAATGCCAGAGGAAAACCGATGGATGCCGGGCCTCCTTTCACCGGGGGTGAACTTTTGCCTATCTACAGGGAACCTCCCAGTAGTCTGCATCGTCAGATGGTGGATGAACCTCTGGCTACCGGTGTCCGGGCCATAGATGGTTGTCTTACCCTTGGCCGCGGGCAACGTATCGGTATTTTTAGCGGTAGTGGTGTCGGAAAAAGTACTTTGCTGGGAATGATCGCCCGATATACAGCGGCTGATATAAATGTTATATGTCTGGTTGGTGAGCGTCGCCGCGAGGTAAAAGATTTTATTGTTAAAAATCTGGACGAAGAAACTAAACAGAAATCCGTGTTAGTGGTTGCAACCAGTGATGAGCCACCTCTGCTGCGCCTGCGTACAGCTTTTATTGCCACCACCATTGCCGAGCATTTTCGCGACGAGGGGAAGGACGTAATGCTGATGATGGACTCGGTGACCAGGGTCGCCCGTGCTCAAAGAGAGATAGGTCTGGCCCGCGAGGAACCCCCCGCCAATCGTGGTTACACTCCATCAGTTTTTGCTATGATGCCCCGTCTGCTCGAAAGAAGCGGAGCTGGAGAAGAGGGAACCATCACCGGTATTTATTCAGTTCTTGTTGAAGGTGATGATTTTAACGAACCGGTTTCTGACA
>CAYTSZ010000045.1:0-12646 GCA_964440635.1 uncultured bacterium | reverse complement strand
CGACCGGATTTGCTCAAGCAATATATAGATGATGAATATAAAATATTGCCCCGCCGCCGGACCCGGCTTGCTTCTAATCATCAGCGTATTTTGATGAAAGCAGTTAAAAGAGCCCGTTTTCTTGCTCTTTTGCCCTACGTCCCGGAGCATTAAGGAAAAATTGTTCCGGGTAGAGATATCTAAAACTCTGCCCGGCAGTAGATCTATTTTTTGATTTTAAAAGTTTAATGAATCAGCAGCAAAGTGGAGGATAGTGAAATGGAAGTTATTTTAGTTCAGGATGTAAAAAATCTGGGAATTGAAGGAGAGATACTGGAAGTGGCTGATGGCTACGCCCGGAATTATCTTCTTCCCCGCCAGCAGGTAGTTCGCGCTACTGACTCTAACAAGAAGGTTTATCAGAAAAAACAGCAGGATATTGAAGAACAAAGAGAACAAATGGAACAGAAAGCCCAGGATAGGGCCGACGCACTTGAAACACTGGATTTACAGATCCAGAAAGCGGCGACCGAAGAAGGCAGCCTGTATGGCTCCCTTAATGCCGCAGATATTGTGGATGCTCTAGTGGAAGAAGGTTTTGATGATATTAAACCGAAGCAGATTATTATATCTGACCCGATTCGTGAAATCGGTGAATACACGGTGAGAATCAATATGGTTGGTTCAGTTGAAGCCGAGGTGGATGTTGAGATTGTCCCCGAGTGACGCTATATCAAGCAGTCAATCGATAGATATAACCCGGCGGCCACCTTCCAGTCCGGAAGCAGAAAGAGCGCTTCTGGGCGCTATGTTGTTATCGGAAAAAGCTGTTAGCCGGGCACTGGATGTTATTTCCAGTTCTGATTATTTTTACAGTGATTCACACAGTACTATCTTTGATGCAGTCTCAAAAATGTTTGACGAGGGTTCAAAAATAGACGGGGTTACTCTTGCAGAGAATCTTGAGGATAATAATTTGCTGGAGTCTGTCGGTGGTGCTAATTACATTGCCGAACTGGTAAATACGGTTCCTTCTGTGGGACATGTAGAACATTATGCCCAGATTATTAAGAAGCATTTTATGCTTCGCTCTTTGATTGAAACCTGTTCGGATATAATTGAAATGAGTTATGGCCGCCAGGAAAACGCAGAGGAACTGGTTGACCGGGCGGAGAGTATGATATTTTCCGTCAAGCAGGAGCGCAATAAGGAGGGAATGTCTCCGGTTGGAGATATTATTAAAGATACGTTCGAAGAGATTGATCGAGCTTCCCAGCGTGATGGTGTGATAGCCGGGTTGAAAACCGGATATACTAAACTTGATAATATGACTTCTGGGTTTCAGGCGAACCAGTTGCTTATTATTGCCGCCCGCCCCGGTATGGGTAAAACCTCCCTTGCTTTAAATATCGCCCAGAATATAGCACTGCAGGAAAAAGAACCGGTCGGGCTTTTTAGTCTTGAGATGAGCAAAACAGCCCTTACGATGAGGCTTTTGTCCTCCGAGGCGCGAGTGCCGGCCAGCAGTTTGCGCAGCGGTAAAGTATCGGAATCGGACTGGCAGCGCCTGGGCAATTCTATGATGCGCCTTGGCGAGGCTCCCATCTATCTTGATGACAGTGCCAACCTGAATGTTCTGCAGATGAAAGCTCGAACCCGGCGTTTGCTCGCGGATAAAGGTCTTTCGCTGGTTATAGTCGACTATTTGCAACTGATGGATCCCGTCGGTAATGCGGAAAGTAACGAACAGCGTCTTGCCCAGATCAGTCGTGGTTTGAAACAACTTGCCATGGAGCTTAAAATTCCTGTGCTCGCTTTGACCCAGCTCAATCGACAGGTTGAACACAGGGGAGGCGATAAGAGACCAAGACTGGCTGACCTGCGTGGTTCGGGAGCTATTGAACAGGATGCTGATGTGGTAGGGTTTGTTTACAGACCCTTCGTTTATACACAGAAGGAAGAAGATCGCGGATACGCCGAATTGATCATCGCAAAACAGAGAAACGGCCCTACCGGCACAATTCCTCTTTCTTTTGGCGCCGAATATATGCGCTTTGAAAATATGAAAAGGGAGCCGGATAACTCCGCCTTTTAAATTTCTACTGTGATTTTGAGAGAGGTTTTTTTATGCATGTTTGCATTCAATGTGGTTACACAAGTCCCGACTGGTTGGGTCGCTGTCCCAACTGCGGTGAATACGGCAGTCTTGAAAAGAAGGAACCGGTAGAGAAAAAATCTTCCAAAAAAATCCGTCGTCCCCATGCTGTCCAACCCCGCGCCCTGGGGGAAATAAAATCAGAGGAATACAAAAGAATAAAAACCGGTATTTCTGAGCTGGATAGAGTGCTTGGAGGTGGGATGGTTCCCGGCAGTGTTATTTTGCTCGGCGGCGAGCCCGGTATAGGTAAATCCACTTTGCTTCTCCAGTGGGGGGCACAACAGAAGGAATCCGAACCTGTTATTTACGTTAACGGTGAAGAATCCGGCCCCCAGGTGGCCCGTCGTGCAAAGAGACTTGGTATTGATTCCAATAATATCCAGCTTCTGGCCACTACTCAGATAGAAGCTGTTATTGAAGCCATTCCTGACCTCGACTCCTCACTTGTTTTCATAGATTCTATTCAAACCATGGTCAGCGAAGATTCATCGGGAATGCCCGGTAGCGTCGCCCAGCTCAAAGCCGTTACTCAGAAAGTGGTTGCCGCGGCCAAAAAACATACCGTCTCTTTTTTACTTGTTGGTCATGTAACCAAGCAGGGGGATATAGGGGGACCAAAACGGCTCGAACATATGGTGGACACCGTGCTTTATTTTGATGAGGCAACCCGCGGTTACCGTTTTGTTAGAACTGCAAAAAATAGATTTGGTCCCGCTGGTGAACTTGGAATTTTTGAGATGACCGGAGCCGGTCTGGAACCGATTACCGAGCCCGGTCAGTATTTTAAATCCTCCACCGATGAGCAGAGCGGCTGTATGATGACAGTGGCCATGGAGGGTAATCGTCCCCTGCGGGTGGAACTGCAGGCACTGGTTACTCCCAGTCGTTATGGCACCCCCCAGCGCTCGGCCACAGGATTTTCCGGCAAACGTCTTTACATGCTGCTTGCTGTGCTTGAAAAGAAAATAGGACTGCCGCTTGGAACTCAGGATGTATTTGTTAATGTTGCCGGAGGTCTGCAACTTGATGATCCTGGCGCCGATCTTGCTCTTTCCCTCGCACTGGCCAGTAGTTTTTACGATAAACCTCTTCCCGGGGGAGTTGCCCTGGGGGAGGTGGGTTTGACCGGTGATCTGCGCCCCGCCGCTCTTCTGGATCAAAGAATTAAAGAATGTTTGCGTTTGAATACCACTCCGGTGGTTACCGGTGGGGGGAGCGGCAGCAATAAACCGCACAAAGCGATTAATGAAGTCGCTTCTATTGCGGAAGCGGTAAAGTTACTGTTAGAATGAAGGTGATTGTATAGTGGCATCATAAAATCAGGTGAACTCAGGATTAATAATATTGATAGATAAGGGAATACCTGGTTTGTAAATAATTTGTAAATTAAACTAAATCTTGCATTATATATAATCATTCAGGGGTGATTGAGTTGCTGAAACGTATATTAATATTCGTTATTTTTCTGCTGGTTCCCACCATACTGGGAATATATCTTGGTGATTTACCGGGCGGACTGCTGCTCGGAGGTCTGCTGGGTTTATACCTTGTATATCTGGACTGGCAGTTGGAAACTAATCCCACTGCGAATTTGCTGGCCGGGTCAGTAGGAGCCGGTATCGGTGTGGTAGTGGCTATGTTTTTGATCTCCAATATAGTGGTTTTTTCAACGTATTTTCTGGAAAAACCCTTAAGATATCAGCATTCTTTACTTATTCCATTGTGCCTAATAGTTTTGCTGTTTGCCTACCTGGGTATATATGCGGGGGTAGCAGTGGCCCGTGATCGCTCGGGGCTGGCCCTCAGCAGTGAAGATGATCTGTCGATAGTCTCGCCCAAAATGCTTGATACCAGTGTTATTATTGACGGCAGGATTGTGGAGATTATCGAGGCCGGTTTTCTCGAGGGAACCATGCTGGTCCCAAAATTCATAATTAAAGAACTGCAGAATATGGCGGATTCGGGTAACCGTCTCAAAAGAGAGCGTGGCCGTCGTGGCCTGGATATTCTTAACAAGGTAAGAGACGAGCTTCCCGTGGAAGTTTTGATTCTTGAAAACAACTATCCTAATATTCCCGAAGTGGATTCCAAACTTGTTGCTTATTCAAGTGAACTTGGTGCCCGGATCGTGACCAATGATTTCAATCTGAACAAGGTCGCTCGTCTGCAGGGTGTGGGAGTTTTAAATATTAATGAGCTGAGTAATGCCGTTAAACCTGTTTTTATTCCGGGTGAGACGTTTGAAATAGAGATAATCAAGGAAGGCGAAGAGGAAGACCAGGGGGTGGGATATCTTCCAGACGGGACCATGGTTGTGGTTGAAGAAGGTGGCAAATATGTCGGCCAGAAAACAAGTGTAACAGTAACCAGTGTTATACAGACCAGTGCCGGCCGGATGATTTTTGCCCAGCAGGGTGAAGACGCTCTTTCCTGATCGGCCTCTGGCTTTGATTCTGGATGTTTGATTAATATGAATTACGGATTGATACTGGCTGCAGGAAGTGGTCGCCGGTTTGGCGGTGAAAAACCAAAACAGTTTCAGAAACTTTGCGGCGAAAAAATATGCAGTTATTCAATTCGGGAGTTTGAAAAATCAGCCCGGGTCGAAGGTTATGGTATTTTAACCACCCCCGATCAAAAAGATGAGCTGCTGGCCATCCTTGCTGATTTTGATAAAAATAAATGTGAATTTATAGCTAATGGTGGTAAAACGCGCCGCGAATCAGTTTTTATTGGTCTGAATGAATTGAAAGAGTTTTCGCCTCGCTCTGTTCTTGTTCATGATGCCGCCCGTCCGGCAATAAATCAATCTTTACTTGAAAGAATATACCAGAGATTTAAGGCTGACCGGTCTGATAAAATAGTCGGCGTGATTCCGGTGCGTCCGGTTCGCGATACGATTAAAAAGGTGGATAAAAAGGGTTATGTTCTGGAGACGGTAAATCGCGAGCAGTTGCGGCGGGTCCAGACACCCCAGCTGTTTGATTTTGAAAAACTGTATAAAGCCCATCAGAGTTGTCCGGCAGATCTGCCGGTAACTGATGATGCCATGCTGCTTGAGATGTGCAAAGAACCGGTAGCGGTCGTGGATGGGCTGGAAGAAAATCAGAAAATAACTTATCCGGCTGATCGTCATCTGGTCGAGCGGTTTATAAAGAGGAGAAAAGAAAATGTCTGAAAAATTTCATATTGGGGAAGGCTGGGATATCCACCGCCTGCGGCCGGGCAACAGGTTGATGCTCTGCGGGGTGGAGGTTGAATGTGGTTATGAAGCGGTTGGCCACAGTGACGCTGATGTGGTTTTACATGCCCTGATTGACGCTCTTTTCGGAGCTGCCGGGCTGGGAGATATAGGTTATCATTTCCCGCCATCCGAGGAACGATGGAAGGATGTTTCTTCCCGTAAACTGCTGCGCCGCGCCTGCGAGCTGCTTGATGATGGTGACTGGTCGGTTGTAAATGTTGATCTGACTATAATATTTCAGGCTGCGAAACTGGGTCCTTACCGTGAGAAAATGAAGCGGGTAATCAGAGAAACAATTCCAGATCGTCCAATGGTTAATGTCAAATTTAAGACTGCCGAGGAGCTGGGCCCGGTTGGAGAAAATAAAGCGGTAGAAGCCCGCAGTGTTGTATTAATAAAAAATTAATTTGAAGACAGTTTCTAAAGGAGAGATAGTATGAGTTCCAGAGTTAGAACACGGTTTGCGCCCAGTCCCACGGGTGATTTGCATGTTGGTGGGGCAAGGACGGCTTTATTCAACTGGCTGTTTAGTCGCAGTGAAGGGGGAGATTTTGTCCTCCGGATTGAGGATACTGATTTTGATCGCAGCGCTGATAAACATACACAACAGATTTTAAAAGCCATGGACTGGCTGGGGATGGACTGGGATGAAGGACCGCAGGTAGGTGGCCCACATGAACCTTATTACCAGAGCAAACGTATTGATCGCTACAACGAAGTGGTGGACGAACTCAGGGACAGGGGAGTTGTCTACCGTTGTTACTGCACCAGAGAGGAACTTCAACAGCAGCGGGAACGGCAGATGGCCCGCCGGGAGCCTACCCGTTATAACGGTCGCTGCCGCAATCTGAGCGAAGAAGAAATAAAAGAGTTTGAGGAGGAAGGCCGCGAGTTTACCTATCGTTACCGAATTCCCGAGGAACCGGTTGTTGTGAAAGATATCGCCAAAGGCGATGTCAGTTTCCCTCCCGATCAGGTTGGCGATTTTATTATTGTAAAATCAAACGGAACCCCTTCCTATAATTTTGCCGTGGTGGTTGATGATCACGATATGCAAATCAGTCATGTTATTCGCGGAGACGATCATTTGAGTAATACTCCCAGGCAGCTTTATATATACAATGAACTGGGCTGGGAGCCGCCCGGCTGGTGTCACCTGTCAATGATCCTGGGGGATGACGGTGAGCGTCTTTCCAAACGGCACGGTGCCACCGATGTTTATGAGTATCGGGATGCCGGGTTTTTGCCCGAGGCCATGCTTAACGGACTGGCTCTGCTGGGCTGGTCGCCGCCCGACGGTGTGGAGGTAAAAACAGTGGATGAACTTATTGAAAGTTTTGATCTTTCACGGGTCAACAAATCTGCTTCCCGTTTTGATCATGATAAGTTGAACCATTTGAACGGCAAACACCTGCGTGCTCTTCCCGCTGTGGAGATAAAAGAACGGCTTGAGGATTTTATGCCCGAGTCAATGATCGAAACTGACCGGAAAAATATCGAAGAAATAATAGAAGTTTT
The DNA here is from genome assembly GCA_964440635.1 of uncultured bacterium. GTDB lineage: Bacteria > T1Sed10-126 > T1Sed10-126 > T1Sed10-126 > T1Sed10-126 > CAYTSZ01. Next base: position 5,747 of record CAYTSZ010000045.1, on the reverse strand, counting down.
CAGGGATCAGCTTGAGTTTTTGACAGATTTCGCACCGCTTTACGAACGGTTTTTCAGTACTCCGTTTGAAATAGAAGAAGAAGCTCTCCAGTGGCTGGAGTCCAAAGATGAATACGTTGAGGTTGTGCGAGTATTTCGCCAGAAAGTAGCCGAAAGTGGAAATTTTGATCTAAAAGCTGTGAAAGATATTATATCAGCCACCGCAGAGGAAGTTCCCACCAGTGGCAAAGAACTTTATCTGCCGATGCGCATAGCGATAACCGGTTGCGAGCAGGGACCCGAATATCACGAGTTGATGCCCGTTCTTGGTAAAAAGCGTTGTTTGAAGCGTATTGATGCGGCGCTGGATGCTCTTGATTAGAAATGTCTGATTATAGCGGCGGTATTTTTTCGGTTGAAACCAATCTGCGCCGGCTTGATTCCCGGCTGCTGTCCATTATTTACACGCCCGGGGTTGCCGAACCCTGTCGCCGGATTGCCGACGACAGTCAAAAATCTTTCCAGTACGGCGGTCGTTCTAAAACAGCCTTTTTACTTTCCAATTCTGGATCTTTACCGGATTCAAATTGCACTGACCTTTATCCTCTGCTGGAGGTTAGGGCTGCTCTTTACCGTCAACTGAGCGGGGTTGATGTATACCCCTGTCTCGCGGATGTTTCTGATGTTGAACTGCCGGAACTGGCTAACCGGCTTCAATCCGGAGCGGGAACAATCATACTTGAAAATCTCTCGGAAGGGTTTCCTTCCTCATTGCTTGATAAAATGCGCAAACAACTTGAAATTCCTCTTCTCCAGGGTGATGTAAGCGGGCGCGTTTTAGCGGTTCTGGCCCTGTTGTTTAATATTGCCCGGAGGCGCGGTTGCAATATTTCGGATATCAGTCTTGCTGTTGGTGCTCCCGGCAGAGAAACAGGTTTGCTGCAAAAAATTCTTGTTGAGACCGGGTTGACTGAGAATGTTTTTAGTAAAAATGCCCCCCGGGATGTGGATGTTGTAGTAGTTTTTAATAGCGACGAACAGCAGTCGCGCCGTCTGCTGTTCGCAGCCGGGCCGGAGACGGTTTTTGTTGCCGGTGGCTGGAGCAAAATTCCCGCAGACAAAGGGTTTCAGCAGAAAAATATTATCACCGGTGGATATGATGGTCCAAATTGTCTCTCCGGTCTGCTGGTATCACCGGCTTTGCTGGCGGCGACAATACATTCACAGCAAAAACACTTATCCGCGAAAAAAATGGTTTCCGTGGCCCGCGGGCTTGCTGCCCTGGTTGAGGAAGAGCAGATTCAGGCGGGGCGTTTGTTACCCGATCCCCTGAGTCCTTCGACCACTCTCGGAGTGGCTAAAATACTGGCCGGTGAGTTTGAAATTAAAGATAAAAAAAGTTTTTTAACACGTTTGCGGCAGACAATTTATGAACGGGATCCCGATTATTCTTCCCGGCATATATGGGAAAACTTTGAAAATGAGGAACTTTCCGAACTGGGCGCTGATTATTATCGTACCCGGCGGGGTCCTGTTAACTCTTCGCCGCGCCCGCGAATAGCAGACAAAGATTCTTTCCGAAAATTTTATCGTCCCGGCTGTCTGTATGTAATAAATAAAATTGCTGAAAACAGGTTGAATGCTTTTCAATTAACAGGTCGTTCCAATCTGATTGCTGTGGCCACTAACGGAACTGCAGTGCTTGGGCTGGGGAATATTGGACCCAGGGCCGCCCGCCCCGTGATGGAGGGTAAAAGTGCGCTTTTCAAAGCGTTTGCCGGGGTAAATGCGATACCGCTCTGCATAGATGATTCGGGAGATAGCGAACTGTTCATAGAAACCATGAAAGACCTTGAGGGGTCGTTGGGCGGGATTAATCTGGAGGATATTTCGGCCCCGGCCTGTTTTAAAATCGAAAAAAGGTTAAAAAAAGACCTGGATATCCCGGTCTTTCACGATGACCAGCACGGAACTGCTATTGTGATCCTGGCCGGATTGAAAAGCGCCGCCTTTTTAACCGGACTGGAACTTTCCGGTGCTCGCGTTGTAATAAATGGCGCAGGTGCCGCCGGTATAGCTGTGGCTAAAATACTGCGGAGTATTGGTATTCGGGAAATAATTCTCGCTGACAGTAAAGGAATTATTCATGAGGGGCGCAAAGAACTGAATAATGTGAAGAAAGAAGCTGCCGCCTGGAGTAATCCCAACAATTTAAAAGGCGGTTTGAATAAAGCTTTAAAAGGAGCGGATGTATTTATTGGTCTTTCCGTCGGCGGTCTGCTGGATGAATCGGATATAGCACTTATGAACGATGAGGCTATAGTGTTTGCACTGGCAAACCCGACTCCCGAGATATATCCCGAGCAGGCCTACCGGGGCGGGGCGGCGGTAGTGGCCACCGGCCGCAGTGATTTTCCCAACCAGGTAAACAATGTGATGGCTTTCCCCGGTGTTTTCCGGGGCGCATTGGATGTTCGGGCTTCGGATATAACAGAAAACATGAAACAGGCCGCAGCCGCGGCCCTGTTTTCTATCGCCCGCGAAAATAAAATAGACTCAGAATCAATCCTCCCCCCGGCAGTCGATTTCAGTATAGCCCCAAGAGTAGCTGAAGCGGTAGCCGCAGCCGCCCTCCAGGAGGGAGTGGCCCGCCGCCAGATAGACCCCGAACAGATCCGCCACAATACGGCCCGCTTCATCCGAGAGGGTAGACTGGAAGGATAAAATCAGTTTATAGTTGCTGAAATTTATCCAGTCAATACCGGCATCTGCTACCACCGGAAATATCGGGTTGAGGATAAATACTGTTACCTGACTGGAGATTAATCTGCCTGAGTTACCGTGGGGGAGCGGAATATTGGGTGACCGATAATTTTTTCCTTGTTAAAATAACTGTATTCAAGAAGAAAATATCATTTATCTGCTCCTGTGAATATCATATCAGCAAAAATCTGGATTTGCGGGTGCACTTGCTTTATGACGGAGATTGGTTTTATGATAATTTCCCTGCTTATCTGGTCTGTTATATCTATTGTCGCAACTGCAATTTTGTGGAAAGGCAGTGGGTGGCTCGAATCATCAAGCGAGGGCTTGTCGGTTTATTACGAACTTCCAAAAATTGTTCAAGGCGCCGTGGTCGTCGCCGTCGGTTCCAGTTTCCCCGAACTGTCAACGGCTGTGTTATCAACTCTTCTTCATGGTGATTTTGAACTGGGGGTTTCGGTAATTGTAGGCTCGGCCATTTTTAATATTCTCGTCATTCCGGCTTGCGCCGGTCTTGCCTCCCATGAACAGTTAAAATCAAACCGTGATCTCGTCTACAAAGAAGCTCAGTTTTATATCATTTCTATTGCTGTTTTGCTTATTACATTTTCTTTTGCGGCAATCTTTTATCCGGTGAAATCAGAACCAGGAATAATTCTCGGTCAGATGAATAGATTGTTGGCTCTCCTTCCGGTCGGTCTCTATGTTTTTTATATCTTTATCCAGTATCAGGATACCATGGATTTTGAACCAGACCGCAGTCCCGCGGAAATAAATCCATTCAAAGAATGGGGGACCTTACTTCTCAGTCTGGCAGTCATATTGATTGGTGTAGAAATGCTGGTTCGGGCCGCCATCCAATTTGGGGAAATATTAGGGACTCCTTCATTTTTATGGGGGATTTCAGTGGTGGCCGCAGGAACCAGTTTGCCCGACGCATTCGTAAGTATTCGCAGTGCCCGCGCGGGGGAAGCCATAACTTCACTGGCCAATGTCCTGGGCAGTAATATCTTTGACCTTTTAGTCTGTATCCCGGCCGGTATTCTTCTGGCTGGTTCCGCCATCATTAACTACACGGTGGCTGCGCCCTTAATGGGAGCGTTGACCTTAGCAACTCTTCTGCTGTTTAGTTTTATGCGAACGAATCTTGTCCTGAGTAAAAAGGAATCTGTCGTCTTACTGGTTTTTTATGGATTGTTTTTACTCTGGATGGGACTGGAAAATTTTGGCCTTCTCAACTCCATTCCCTCTTTACCTGCTTAAATACATTTTTAGCTCAATGCGAGACACTGAACTCCCAATCAATGAATTTTTAATTTTACCACTGATTTTATTTAAAACAGTGCAGTGCTTATCAGATTGCCCAAAGAAAATAACAGATTAAATATAATGATAAAACCAGTGCAAGTTTGTAGTTCACAGCAAAATATTTATTAGCCCGGGGCCTCCAAAGACACCTCCATTGCCGTCCAGCACTCAATAGGGAGTTACCAGTAGAAACTTTATACTTTTTCATCAACTCCCCGATTGAGTGCTGGATGACCCGGTAATCCATTCCGCCTGCCTGTCATTACCGGGCTTGACCCGGTAATCCATTTTGAAGATACCATGGATTCCGGCTCTGCGTATCACTACGTTCCCTTGCCCAAAATGGCATTGGAAGGTTTTGTATTAGTCGTATGTATTGTGACGGCCGGGAAAAAATTGTTATACTCAATTATAATTTACAGCAGGGCAAGGCTGGATTGATTTTTGTCTTTCTGTTTGACGCTGTGAAAAATAGTATAACTGGCACGCAACAGAAAATTATTTTACAGATTGAGAGGAATTATTATGGGAGACGGTTTATTACCACTTTACGTAACGGCAGTGACAATCGGTTTTTTCCATACGGTATTTGGTCCGGATCATTATATCCCTTTTATTGCCATGAAAAAGGCGAAAAATTGGTCTTTGATCAGGACGGCTGTATTGACAGTTTTGTGTGGTATCGGACATGTTTTAAGTTCCGTATTACTGGGAGCGACAGGTATTGTTTTTGGTATAGCCGTATTGAATTTGGAATCAATAGAATCAGTCCGGGGAGATTTGGCCGGTTGGGCTTTTATTGCTTTTGGCCTGGTATATACCGTGTGGGGTTTACGCCGTGCTTTAAAAAACCGGGCCCATAGTCATACTCATTTTCATGAAGAAACCGGCACTCACTCGCATGAACATTCCCATCTGGAGGATCACGTTCATGCCCATGAGGAAAAAAACAAAACCAGCATCACGCCCTGGGTTTTATTTACGGTGTTTTTTTTGGGTCCCTGTGAACCCCTTATACCGATACTTATGTATCCGGCGGCCCAGAACAGTATTGCCGGAGTAGTTGGTGTGACCCTGCTGTTTGGAACGGTGACTGTATCCACGATGCTGGGCATGGTAATGGCATTATCCCTGGGTGTGAATGTTTTACCGCTGAAACGGGTTGAACGTTATTCTCACGCCCTGGCCGGGCTAACAATATTTATTTGTGGAGTAATGATCCAGGCAGGACTTTAAATTAGTCACCTTTATTCAAGTAAGCCGGAAACCCGGCAAAAAAATAGATTTTAAACAAAATTGTTCGGTAAAGGGATTGTTTAATGACAATCTATTCGGTGATATTTAGAAGGCTTACGTTTTTCATCCTGTGTTTGTTTTTAGTACTGTTGGGATGCGGATTTTTTCCGACGACGGTGGTTGGGAGAGACACCCCGCCGGTCCGGTCCGCCGGGTTCGAGAATACGGGGCTGAATCTGGGAGTGGACGCAAACTACTGGTTGAAAATGAAGCGTGGAGGAGCAATCTGGAAGGAGGGGGACACGCGGTGTCATCTGTTTGAAAAACGCTGGCCCGGCCGGTTTGCTTATCCCAGCCGAGCCGATTTTAAGGGGCAGTTTTCCGCCTGGAATCAAAAGTAATCATGGGGTTCGTTTTTAGCCGAGTGAATTACTGACAGCACATCAATTTGGTTCTTTTTG
>CAYTSZ010000044.1:0-12766 GCA_964440635.1 uncultured bacterium | reverse complement strand
TTGATTTCGTAGTTTCCCCTTGTCTCCCCTTCCCCCTGTCTCCTTGTCTGTCTTCCCCTCCGCTCTTCCCCTCATCCACTCTTCGCTTCTTTCCCTTACTACTCTCCTTGTCCGCTGTTCTCGCCTCTGCGATCTTTTCTCGGTTTCAACACGATATCCTTCTATTTAACTCTCGGGGGCGTTATGCTATTATGTTGTGATTAAATTAAACGGGGTTACCCGCCTTGCAGGCAGTTTCTTAGACTAATTATTTTTACACTACAGGCAGGAGAATTCAGTATGGCTACTAAAAAAGAAATTCTTATCAGAAATGAAGACAAAACAGTTTCCGTAAGCGAATCGGCTACTATCGCAGAAATAGCCGGGGACAACAACTACGACAGCGCTCTGGGTGCGGTTGTGGACGGCAAACTTAGCGATCTGCGCGATGTACCGGATGAAGGAAGTGAAGTGCGGTTTGTTTCTTACGAGGATGACGAGGGAAAAGAAATCTACTGGCATACCAGTTCTCATATACTCGCCCATGCTGTAAAACGGTACGTGGATGATGAAGTTAAACTTGCCATCGGACCGGCAATTGAAAACGGGTTCTATTATGATTTTGATCTACCCGACACCCTTTCAGAGGACGACCTTTATCACCTTGAGGGGATAATCAAAGGGATAATAAACCAGGATCTGCCGATCAAACGGCGTAGTATGGAAAAAGACGAGGCCAAAAAGATGCTGGAGGAAGAAAAAGAACCCTACAAGCTGGAGCTGCTGGAAGACCTTGAGGGGAAACCGTCTTTTTACTCGCAGGGAGAGTTCGAAGACCTCTGCGCCGGGCCGCATCTTCTCTCCACCGGACAGGTTGGGGCCGTAAAGCTTACCAAGCTGGCCGGTTCCTACTGGCGCGGGGATGAAGAAAATGAAACCCTGCAAAGAATATACGGAATTTCTTTTAAGACCGAAGAAGAACTTGAAAAATATGAACATAAACTGGAAGAAGCAAAAAAACGGGACCACAGAAAATTGGGTCGCGAACTCGATCTTTTTCACATTGAAGACAAAGTAGGCCCGGGTCTTGTGATCTGGCACCCCCGTGGTTCACGAATAAGAACCAAAATTGAGGATTACTGGCGAAAACAGCACCTCGATAGCGGATATGAACTGGTTTACACCCCGCATTTGGCCCGGGAAGAACTCTGGGAGATAAGCGGCCATTTGAGCCACTACAAGGAAAATATGTTTCCGGCCCTGGAGATGGAAGACGAAAACTACCGGGTAAAACCGATGAACTGTCCTTTCCATATGCAGATTTTTAACAGCCAGACCCGCTCCTACCGGGATCTTCCGATGAGAGTCGCTGAACTGGGAACGGTTTACCGTTACGAAAAATCCGGCGTGCTGCACGGTTTACTCCGCGTGCGCGGATTCACCCAGGACGACGCCCATATTTTCTGCCGTCCCGATCAGCTTGAAGAAGAACTTGTCGGGCTGCTTGATTTTACAACCGAAATACTCTCCACCTTTGGATTTACCGAATACGAAATTTTCCTGAGCACCCAGCCTGATGATTTTGTCGGCACTCAGGACCGGTGGGATCTGGCCACCGACTCACTACGAAACGCACTGGACGAGTCCGGCCTACCCTACGAGATCGACCCCGGTGAAGGTGTTTATTACGGACCAAAAATCGATCTAAAGATAAAAGACTCACTTGATCGCGAATGGCAGTGCAGCACCATCCAGGTGGATTTCAATATCCCCGAACGTTTCGATGTGGAATATACAGACAATGATGGAGAAAGCAAAAGACCGATAATGATCCACCGGGCGCTTTTCGGTTCACTGGAACGGTTTTTCGGTTGTCTGGTAGAACACTACGGCGGAGCCTTCCCTCCGTGGCTGGCCTGGATGCCTGTACAGATTCTGCCCATAAGCGACAGTAACAATGAATACGCCGAGGAAATACAGGCCCAATTCAAAAATGCAGGAATCCGTTCGGAAATCCAATATCCCGACGAAAGCCTGGGTAAACGGATTCACACCGGGATCAGCGATAAAATACCTTTCTTGCTGATAGTGGGAGCCGATGAGGAAAAGGGAGATACGGTAGAATTTCGTCCCTACGGAAGCGATGAAAGCTTCTCGCTCTCTATAATTGATGCCGTTGAAAAGGTAAAAAACGCTATTGAAACCAGGGCATTTATACACGAGGACTAACACCAAAAAACCCTCAACCCGGGTTTTATCCAAAAAAAATCAGCACCGCTTGAAGCCGGCACAGAACAACAAGTGCTTATTTATTGAAATAAAGTCCTTTCCTAAAGCGGGGTAAGTATAATAGAATATATGGTTAGTTGTATCGTTTCACAGAATCAAAATAACTTTTTTGTTGCAAATGGAGGTGCTCTTAATAGCAAAACCGGAAGAAAGAGTTCGTGTTAATGAAGAAATCAGAGAGGATAAAGTTCGCCTGGTAAGCGAAGAGGGCGAACAGGTGGGCATTATGAAGCTAAAGGATGCCCTCGAGAAGGCCCGTGAAGTAGACAAAGATCTGGTCGAGGTTGCACCGGGAGCAAAACCCCCGGTAGCAAAATTGATGGACTACGGAAAATTCAAATACGAAAAACAAAAGGCGCGACAGAAAGCAAAACAGAGTCAGAGCACAATGGAATTGAAACAACTGCGGCTTAAACCGCAAATTGAGGAACATGATTTCAATTTCAAATGTCGCGATGCAAAACGGTTTTTAGAAAATAACAACAAAGTTAAATTTCAGGTTTTTTTTCGGGGACGGCAGATAACAAAACCGGAACTGGGACGTGAGCTTCTTGAAAACATCAAGCAAGAACTCGAAGGGCACGGCGAAGTAGTTAAAGAACCTGAGATGCAGGGTCACACCATGACTATGGTGATAGAACCCAACAGCAGTAAAGGTTAAACGTTTACTAACTGTTGCCCCTGCACTTTATATATCGGGATTACTGCACTAAAACCTGCAGCCGGATTTCCGCTCTCTATAACCGAAAGATACTCTAAAGATTAAAAGTTAGCCAATATTATTCTGACTGATTTAACTATTACCGTATTACATAAAACTGGAGGAATTAAGATGCCCAAACAAAAGACACGAAAAGCCGTTGCCAAGCGATTCAAAGTAACAGGCACAGGCAAAGTAACCCATCACAGGGCCCGAAAAGGTCACCTGCTGACCGGGATGAGCAGCAAGAACAAACGACAATTGAGAAAAACAAACAAACTGAGTCCGGCTGAGAAAAAAAGTGTAAAAAGAATGATGCCCTACGGATAAACTCTTTATCCGTTTCAAGGACAGTTTAGCACATATTATTTTCGGCCATACGTCGGGTTTAACTTTCAGGAGGTATTTGAAATGGCAAGAACAAAAAAAAGCACGACTCGTAGAAAAAAGCACAAAAAGATTTTAAAAGAAGCACGTGGTTATCGTGGTGGACGCAGCAAACATTACCGCGAGGCCAAACAAAGCGTGGAGAAAGGTCTGCAGCACGCTTTCAGACACCGGCGCGAGAAGAAAAGAAATTTTCGGAAACTCTGGATTGCCCGCATAAATGCTGCCGCTCGAAAGCAGGGAATGTCTTACAGTAATCTCATTCACGGCCTGAAAAAAGCGGATGTTGAGCTGAACAGGAAAATGCTGGCCGATATGGCCGTCCGTAACCCCGAAGATTTCGCGGGGATTGTGGAACTGGCCCAGGAGTCACTGTGAAACTTGACTGCACCGCTTGAAAAGCTGCAACAGGTAAAAGAAAAGGCTCCAGCAGAACTGAAGGCTGCCAGCACCGAGGAGGAACTGGAGAACTTTCGTGTGAAATACCTCGGGCGCAGCGGGGCCATCAGCGACATCCTTTCTTCAATGGGGGAGGTTCCTCCCGGAGAGAGACCCCGGGTGGGGAAAGAAACCAACCAGTTAAAGAATCAGTTAACAAACACTTACGAGGAAAAACTGCAACAGATTAAAACTGCCGCGAAAAAAGCGAGCGACGAGCAACTCGACGTAACCCTTCCGGGCCGGGATCATCCGCCTGGCCACCTGCATCCTGTTCACAAAACAATGCGGGAAATTAAAAAGATATTCAAGCAGATGGGTTTTGAGTCTTTCGGGGGGCCGGAGATAGAAACTGACTGGTATAATTTCGAGGCTTTGAACATACCTGAAGACCATCCGGCCCGTGACATGCACGATACTTTTTATTTAGAGGACGGCCGTCTGCTTCGCACTCACACCTCACCGGTCCAGATTCATGTGATGGAAAACGAAAAACCTCCACTGCAAATAATTGCACCGGGGCGCGTATTCAGACGCGACGCCGACGTCACACATTCACCGATGTTCCACCAGGTGGAAGGTTTATGGATCGATGAAAACGTAACTTTCTCAGATTTAAAAGGAACACTCGAACTATTTGTTCACCGCCTGTTCGGCCCAGAAGTCAAACTGCGGTTCAGACCGAGCTACTTCCCTTTTACCGAACCATCAGCGGAAATTGATATCGCTTTTGAAAGTTCACATAAAGGCGAAGAAACCTGGCTGGAAATCCTGGGCGCGGGGATGGTTCACCCCCGCGTTTTTGAAGCGGTAGGTTTCGATCCGGATCGCTGGCAGGGGTTCGCTTTCGGTATGGGAGTGGAAAGACTGGCCATGCTTAAATATAAAATCGATAATCTTCAACTCTTTTTTGAAAATGATCTGCGCTTTTTAAAGCAATTTTAAAGGATAAATAATTATGCGAATTTTAACTGACTGGTTAAAAGAATTTACCGAAATACCCGAGGATATCAATCAACTGGCCAACCGGCTTACTGATATCGGTCTGGAAGTTGACGGGATTATTGAACCCGCGGCTGATATTGCTGAAGTTCGGGTTGTACGCCTCACCGCTATCGACCCCCATCCAAAGCGTGAAGATCTCAAGGTATGCAAAATAGACGATGGAAACCACACCGCCAGGGTAGTCACTGCAGCTCCCGGCGTAAACAAACAAAATCACTATATTTGGGCGGCCCCCGGCAGTCTGCTAAAAGGCCACAAAATTGAAAGCAAAAAATTTGCCGGGATTGAATCGGAAGGAATGCTCTGTTCTTCACGAGAACTGGGACTGACCGAAAACGCTCATACATTACTTGCCGTCCCTGATAGTATTGTGCCGGGCACCTCTGTTACCGATGCGCTTGATCTTAAACATCCTATACTTGAAATTGATCTCACACCCAACAGATCGGACTGTCTTTCCCACCTGGGAATTGCCCGAGATTTTGCAGCGGCAGAAAATCAGGACTGCAGGGACCCCCGACCGGAACAATTGGATTTTGACGGAGAAACAGAAGCTGAGATAATAATAGAAGACGCCGAAGCCTGCTGGGCCTACAGTGGGGCGGCAATAAAATCCGTCCGAATTGAACAATCGGATTTCGAAATCCAGAAACGTTTGCTAAAAATGGGGCTTCGTCCTTTAAATAATATTGTTGATCTTACAAACTATGCACTGTTCGAGGTGGGTCATCCACTGCATCCTTTTGATGCCGACCGGCTCAACTACCCGCTTAAAATCCGCAGAGCCAACAAAGGTGAACAGCTAACCACCCTTGATGGAGAAAATAGAAAGTTAACGGCTAATGATCTGCTGATAGCCGACAAAACCATCCCGCACGCACTGGCCGGTATAATGGGCGGGGCGGCCGCACAGGTGAGCGAATCAACTAAAAATATTTTACTCGAGGGTGCTTACTTTTCGCCGGTCACAGTTCGACGCAGTGCAAACAAACATAAACTTCACACTGAGGCCTCACACCGTTTTGAAAGAGGAACCGATTCCAGGCAGTATGAACGCTGCCTTCTGCGCTGCCTGCAGTTGATCAAACAACACCAGCCTCAGGCTAAGATCTTAAAACCTAAAACCGTTCGTAAAAAAACAAAAATCCAGGAAAAAATAACTTACAGAGCTACCGATTTTGAAAAATTAATCGGGTACAACCCGGGTAAAGATACAATCAGGGACAATTTTAAAAGACTGGGTCTGAAAATAGAAAAAAAAGACTCATCCTGGCAGGTAACACCGCCCAGTTGGCGCACAGACCTGGAGAGAAAAGAGGATCTGACGGAAGAAATTGTCCGCCTGCACGGTTATGAACAGATCCCGGTTTCATACCCCGAATTAAATATAAAAAGAACTGCCATACCGCGGAAAGACAGCTACGATAAAATTAGCCAGTTTATGGCCGCTCGCGGGTTTTGCGAAAATATAACGTTCAGCTTTGTCTCAGAAACCCAGCAGAATTTTTACGAGGACGTTGAGCCTTACGAACTCTCCAACCCGCTTTCCAAACGACAGGCCGTGATGCGCCAGTCCCTTCTAGACGGGCTTCTCTCCAGCTATGAACATAATTCCAGGGCCGGAGAAAAAGATATCAGAATCTTCGAGCTGGGCAGAATATACCCGGGCGATAGCTCGGATGAACCCCGCTGCCTTGGTTTAATATGCAGCGGTAAACTATACGGAGAAAACTGGGATGACAAAAACAGAGATTTTGATTTTTATGATTTAAAAGGATTAGTTGTAAATTTATTAAGAAGACTGGGATATTCACAAATAAACTTTCAACCCGGCAAATCACCGGGTTTTACCGGAGAATGTTGCGCCCACATACATGTGGATGGACAACTGGTGGGAACCGCCGGAGAAATTGATTCTACTCTCCCGGAGGATTTCGTCGAACAAGCCCTTCTGTCCTGCCAGATAAACATTGACCGGCTACCAGAGACCGGCGATACGAATTACACTCCTTATTCCAATCAGCCAACTGTTTTGCGGGACCTGGATTTGGTTGTGGACATTAATCAGGCGGTGGGACCACTCAGGGAAACCATCAGGGAAGCTGCCCGCTGGCTTGAAAATATAACAATTTTCGACATCTACCAGGGTAAACCGCTACCGGAAGATAAAAAAAGTGTCAGTTTCAATCTGGTTTTCCGACATCCCGGCCGCACCTTAAGTGACCGGGAGGTCGGCGAAACACAGGAAAAAATCATTAATGCTCTAAGGAAACAACACAATGCGCGGCTGCGGGAGGCCTGAAACTGAGCAGTTTTGATTCTCTTCTCGGCGAACTATTTGAACAGGTAGAAAAACTATTATCTTCTTACAGGGACTGCCGTGCAAAAAATAAAAAACTGAAGGAAAAGATTTCCAGTCTTGAAAAACAGTTGTATACTGAAAAAACAGATAAAGCTATCCTCAAAGAAAAAAATCAGGCCCAGCGACTTAAAACAAGTGAGTTTGCCGGCGATATTGAGAGAAAATTGAAACTTATCCGTGAAAAAGCATCGCTCATCAGTGGTGAAGAGAATGAATAAGGATTATAATAACACGGAAAATCAAAAATTTGTTTTACTTGGCACAAAGATACCGGTTAAAACCAGCAAAGATGATAAACTGCTAATAGAAGCTTTTAACCGGGTAAAAGAAAAAATTGAAGCTATAGATGAACAGGCCAGCCAGGCCTCCAAGATGCAGGTCACACTGCTGGCCGCTATGAATCTGGCCGGCGAACTTATTGAACGGGAAAAAAAAGATGTCCCGGCCGAAATAAGCCAACAGATCAGACAACGAGTTGAAGATCTAACATTAAAGCTTAAACAGCTGGAGGTTTAATCCTATGCCGATCCCCCAACCGTTTCGGCCACCACGCCAGGAAAATTTACACGAGGAAATAAAGGATCAAACAAAACCAGTCCTGATCTATTTCCTGGAACCCAAATCAAACCTATGCCAGCTTATCGAACCCTCCGTTCAGGAGATATGTTCCAAATACAAAGATCTTTTCCATTTTGTTTCCGCCAGGATGAGTACCTACCGGGATTACTTTTATGAATGGCATATTCACAGTTGCCCCGCTTTTTTACTTTTCAAAGATGGCGAGGAAATTCGCAGAATGGTTAATATCAGATTTACTAACGGTTTTAAAACCAAACTCGAGAACTTTCTGGTCGGGGATTTTCTATTTGATCGCAGCCATTTCGAATATGTGGATTCAGTGACTTTCCATAATGTGATTAATACCGGTCTCTACTACCATTTAATGGTCTTTATGGAACCTGGAAATCCTATGAACTGGAAGTTAAAACCAATCCTGGCCAACCTGCGCGATCATTACTCCAGTCAGCTTGAAGTGGCCCTGGTAAATAAAAAAAAGACTTCCGATCTGATTGAGGACTACAATATAAAACAGTTTCCCGCGGCATTGCTTTTTAAAGAAGGAGTCCTGGTCAATCACTGGGTCCCGGCCTACAACCCCAAAAGACTGCACGCGGAGTGTGTTGAGGCTATTTCATGAACACCCGGGCGGCAGAACAAAATCTATTTGAAAATAAAAATAATCAGCGAGGTAAAAAAAAAGAGAAAGAGAACATCCCGCTTGCGCACCGGATGCGACCGACTGATTTTTCTGAATTTGTCGGACAGCAAGAGGCCATCGGACCCAACAAGCCGCTGCGAAAAGCCCTGGAAGCAGACCGACTGTCCAGTCTGATTATATATGGCCCGCCTGGTTGCGGAAAAACAGCTCTCGCGCATATCATAGCCAACCAGACCAGTGCGGCTTTTGAGCAATTAAACGCAGTCCTGGCCGGCAAAGACGACCTCAGAGAGGTGATTAAACGGGCCGAGGAAAGAATTAAGATTCAAAACAAACACACGCTGCTTTTTCTCGATGAAATCCATCGCTTTAACAAGGCTCAACAGGATGCACTGCTGCCTTCCGTCGAAGACGGAACTCTAACTCTGTTTGGAGCCACCACTCAGAATCCCCATTTTTATATAAATGACGCCCTTCTCTCACGCTCGGTTTTAGTCGAATTTAAAACTCTTTCCGAAAATGAGCTGAAGACGGTCCTCAACCGGGCATTAAATAACCGGGAAAAAGGTGTCAGCAGAGAAATAAAATTAACCGATAAAGCTCAAAAACATCTACTCGAAGCGGCAAATGGCGATGCCCGGCGACTGCTTTCCGGACTGGAAATAGCTGTCCGCTCCACCGATTCAGATAAAATTGATCTAAAACAGGTGGAGGGAGCGCTTCAGAAATCATACGTTGAATACGACAAAAATGACGACCACCATTACAACTATGCATCCGCTTTAATCAAAAGTATCCGGGGCTCAGATCCAGATGCCGCCATCTACTACCTGGCCCGGATGCTGAAAGCAGGGGAGGATCCCCGTTTCATTGCCCGCAGACTGGTGATCGCCGCCGCTGAAGATATTGGAAACGCCGCCCCTTATGCACTCACTCTCGCCGTTTCAGCAATGCAGTCTGTGGAATATGTGGGGATGCCCGAAGCTCAGATCCCGCTCGCTCAGGCAACCACATATCTCGCCAGTTCTCCAAAAAGTAACGCTTCCTATAAAGCCATAAACTCCGCCTCGCAGGCTATTGATAACGGTTTAAACCTGCAGGCTCCCGACCATCTGCGCAACCAGGTCTGTTCTTCAAGCAGCGAAAAAGGTAAATCGGTCAGTTACAAATATCCCCATGATTATCCGGGTCATTATATCGATCAGGATTATTTATCCGAAAAACACCGGTTTTATGAACCAACCGAACTCGGACAGGAATCACGCTTGAAAAGATATCTGGAACAAACAAGCCGGCGCGAAGAAAACTAAAAGCTGGCTGCTTTGTTTATTTCTCTTTTTGTCACTGCTATGGACAGCCAATCTTAAGGCCAACCAACACCGCCTGGCAGACACGGGGGCGCTCAAGGAGGCATCAAACCCTGCTATTTTGAAAATATTTAATAACTTTTATCCCAACATCCCTTCCTGGACACTTGGCGGCAAACAATACTGGGCGGATGTGTTTATATATGGCGGCTGGCGAATCCAAAAAAATATTTTCAGCGGACATTTTCGGCTTCTCGATCCTGAGGATATTCGCTGCGGCTGGGGTGATTATGAGCATTGTCGGGATCTGTTTGAAAACAAACGACAGGAACAAAATATAACACTATCAAGTTCACATATGGTTATTGTAGTCCACGGAATTTTGCGATCAAAAGACATGCTTTCCAAAATGACAGGCAAACTCCAGAAGGACGGTTATGAAGCACGGGCAATAAACTACCCCAGCACACGGGGCACAATAACAGAACATGCCCGGCGACTTGAACTTCTCATAAGCAGGCTGGAAAACGTCGACACACTATCTCTGGTAACCCATAGCATGGGTGGAATAATTGTACGAAAAATGTTTGAAGGAAAACACAGTTGGCCGGCCAATATTAATCGCGGCAGGCTGGTTATGATCGCCCCTCCAAACCGTGGTTCAGAGGTGGCACAAAAGCTGGATAACATCCCCCTGTATAAACTGATCACCGGCAAAAGCGGGCGAGAATTGAAAAGCAGTAATATAAAATCTCTCCCGATTCCTGAACTTGAATTCGGGATAATAGCAGGTAAGGTGGACGGAGGAATTAACTTTAGACATCTGATTTCAGAGGAAAACGACGGAACCGTGAGTGTAAATACCACCCGCCTGGCGGAGGCAACCGATTTCATACTTCTCAACGGATCCCACAACAGTCTGCCCCGCCAGGATGATGTTATTGACAAAACAATCAAGTTTTTGAAGGCCGGTTCCTTTTAACTTAGCAGGAAGGAATAAAATACAAGTTTGTAAATAATACCTGAGTTGAGCGATTCTTGATCGGAGACACCCGATCTCCTCCTCATGCTCAGAATCGCTCAACTTAGATAATAAAAAGGCCCCCGGAAACGGGGGCCTTTTTATTCTGACTTTTTGAAGTTCTTTTTAAATCGGAACTACGTTTTTGGCAGCCAGACCTTTTTCAGTTTCTTCAAGCTCAAATTCGACCTCCTGGCCTTCGTCGAGCGATTTGAAACCTTCGCTTTCGATTTCGGAGAAGTGAACAAATACATCTTCACCCACGTCCTGCTCGATGAAGCCAAAGCCTTTGTCGTCATTGAACCACTTAACTTTACCTGTAGGCACTGCGGTTACCTCCTTTACAACAAAATTTTAGATCTCCGTCTCCAGCAGCGGCAGGTGTCTGGCCACCGGCACACGGCAAATCCATCTACCTTCTTACTGCTAAAATAGAATAATACATAAACTCAAAAAAATCAAATTATCATTTAAAAATAATATATACCTGTATAGAAAAATCAGCTACCACTATTAATACAGGCACTTTCACGCCGGACTCGCCGGATTTTTTCCACGGTCCCCTGCTCAAAATTATCCTGGCAGTATCCCTTTATCCAGTCAGCAAGCTGGTGAAAAAATGTGGCCACCGGCGGCTCCTTCTTTTTAAAATCATTTCTTTTTTTCTGGAAAAAATCATGAAGGCATACCAGGGACACCGGTGTAAGCCGGTTTAAATCGAAATCACAGGGGATTGTGTGGAATTCCGACTCGAGGTCAAGCTGGCGGCGCTGCTGTTCGGTCTCCATCACGCCTACCAGCGCATCAAAAAAAGAAATTACCGGCGGCTGAGTGCCAAAAGCCTGCCGGGCAAATTTAAGAAGAACGACAAGTTCTCGAATATGCCGCGAGGGAATTAAACCCAGCCTTAATTCACAACTCATTATATCCACCTATAAATTTATAACGATTATATATACCCACCAAAAATTGTTTCAACCAGTATTTTTCTGTAATTTCTGTTTGCCCACAAAAGAAAAAATCCACTTCAAAGTATCCGTCGAGGTCCTCTCGACCATATACAGTTTTCCTTCCGCAACGCTGACCAGGGCCGGATGATCTATGGTTGCCAGTTCAGAAAAAAACAACCTTATATCATCCACAACTTCGGAATTAAGCGAAACTTTAACAGCGATAGCATTGTGACTAATATCCACACCTTCAAGCCGATAAGGACCACCCGAGGGCAATCGGAACAGAACATCTCCCTGAATATCAAACCGTTCGCCCATGCGTCCTATCTCTGGCACATCACTCAGCTCCTGTAAATTATACTCACTCTTGTTTCATTATAGCAGTAAAATACAGGCCAGAAAACATGAACGGCATCCGGATCGGGATCTATGGTATCTTCAAAATGGATTGCCGGGTCAAGCCCGGCAATGACGGAGTCGCTGGAAAGTTCGGCTCTTGGCCCAAAACCCTCCGTTATTTATTCCGGCCTACGAACCGGTATCCATTGGTCCTACCACTACCGTCATTCCGGCCCCTGACGCACACGGATGTGCTAATGCTGTGAACACAAGGATGTGTAAGAACAGTGCGAGCCGGAATCCATTGGTATTGACTTATGCTTTTGATTATCGGGTTTAACTATGAACTCCAAACTATGAACGATGAACTGTGTTTTCCCTCAGGCAGGAAAAACAACCTCCAGCTTACCGGGTTCTGAATCTTCGTATCTGAGCTTTCCCTCCAGTCCCTCTTCAACTACGGTCTCAAGCATTTTATCGGACAGACTTTCCACAAGCTCACTACCGCTTACCCCGGAATTCTGCCAGGTGATCCGGTAGCGATATCCGTCAACCGTCGAGGAGAGCTGACATTTCACCTCTTGTGCCCCCCGGTTATAAAGGGCCATAACCGACTCAAACTGGAAAATGCCACACGAAATAGCCCGATCTGGAGTAAGCTCCACCTCTTCTAACTCCAGCAACGGTGGCTCAATATCTCCCCCATGCAGGGACAGTACCTTCCAATGAAATTTTAGCATAAAAAAATAATCTCTATAGTACGCAGT
>CAYTSZ010000043.1:0-12944 GCA_964440635.1 uncultured bacterium | reverse complement strand
AATTATATCCACCTGTTGTTCGACCAGCGAATCAACAGCCTTTTTGAAACCACCACTGGATTCTTCCAGGTCTTCCAGCGGGGCTCCCATGATATCAGCATAAGTTGCAAGCTGGTCAACCGCCGCCAATCTAAAATGGTCCATGGCTATAAAACCAACAGATTTACCCTCTTCTCCGAAAAAATAAGCCGCCAGTTTAGCAAGAGTTGTTGTTTTTCCCACGCCGGTAGGCCCGATAAAAGGAACCAGGATGGTTTTATTATCTTCCGTTCCCAGAGGCGGGACAGTCAGAAAATCTTTCTTTATCAATTCCGATACTTTTTCTTCTATTAGTTCCCGGTCTTCTATTTCATGCGGTTCAAGCAGCCTTCTGGTTTTGCCTATAAGTTCCCTGGCATGTTCGTTTTTTACTCCGTTTTTTAAAAGTGTCTGATATACACCGTTAAAAGAACCGGGGTAACAGGGACTGCCGTCAGCAGTGGAATCCGAATTAATTCTTTCAGACAGGCTTTCCACTTTTTCAGATAGCAGATCGGTGTTTTCGAGAACCTTTTCCAGTGTCCTACGGGTTTTTTCGGACATTACAGCAGTGGCAGCGGGAGATGCTGAGTTTTGAGGCGAAGACAACTCTTTCTTTACATTTTTCTTGCGGGGACTGGTATAGGTCGGGCTCGGTCCGGAACCATCCATTTTTTTTTGATCAATCAGCCGGGCGGCATGAGAGCGGGGAGAAAAATCAGGAGAAACGGGTGCATCGACATTCCACTCCCGTCCGGTATTTTTTCGGTTATTAATTTTATTTTTCCCACGGGTCGAGGTCCTTTCACCCAGGACCTCCTCGGCGCCGGGCAACCTGGCATCTATTTCCACCAGAGACTCCTGAAAAAAACCTAAAAACCCTCCTTTTTTTATTTCCCGCTGTTCCGATATTTCAGCATTCTCTCCAAGGTCCAGTTTTACCTTTAAAAGTGCCTCGCTCATATTTTCCGCGCGGTAAGTTTTTGTTTTACTTCGAGCCATCAACTTTCACCTCTCCTGAAAATTTAACCAATCATTTAAATTCACTGTTCGGCCGGGGCGGCGCTGGCGCCGAGCTGACCGACTACTTGAATATCAGCATCTTTACTGACCTCTTCATAAGACATAACAACCACATCTTTTATCTGCCTGTTAACAAACTCATAAACCGGGCGGCGCAGGGCAGCGGAAGCGAGAATCACCGGAGCATTACCCTGCTCTTCCTGTCGGCCCCATTCGGCCTGCAACTGCTGCATAAACTGCTGGCCTTCCTGGGGAGAAAACGGCAGTCCCTGGCCGCCCTCACCCAGTCGTTGCTGCAACTGCTGTTCGAATCCCGGATCAAAAGAGATCACTTTTAGATTATCATCTTCATCCATATATTCCCGGGTTATCTCCCGCCCCAGGGCCATGCGACAATATTCTGCCAGCAAGGAGACGTCAGTTACGTTTTCGGACATTTTTTCATCCAGAGTTTCCACTATGGTAACCAGGTTGCGGACAGATATTTTTTCTTCCAACAATCTTTCCAGAACCTTCTGAAGCAAACTGTATGAAACCGGATCCGGTACCACTTCATTTACCAGAGCCGGATAATCCTGCTCCAGTTGTTCAACCATGGAATGGACCTGGTCGCGGCCCAGTATTTCCGCGGCATTATCTTTAATAACTTTTGTAAGATGGGTGGCGACCACAGAAGAAGCATCGGCTACAATGTAACCGGCCTGCTCGGCTCTTTCCCGTTCGTCCTCACCTATCCAGATTGCGGGACAACCAAAGGCCGGTTCGATGGTTTCCTCCCCCTGAAGTTCCTCGGAAACTTCTCCGGGATTCATTGCCATAAACTGATCCGGGAAAGCCTGACCTTCGGCAACTTCGGCATTCCTGAGTTTGATAACGTAAGTATTTGGATCCAGTCCCAGATTGTCCCGGATCCGGATGGGTGGAACGATAAGACCCATGTCCAGGGCGGTTCGGCCCCTGATTACCGTAATTCTTTCCAGAAGATCGCCACCCTGGTCAGGATCTACGAGCGGTACCAGTGCATATCCGACTTCAAGTTCCATCGGATCAAAACGCAGGTTGGCCTTAACGTCTTCCGGCCGCGACTCTTCTTCTTCCTCCTCAACTTCCTCGCGCCTCTGTTCCTCTTCCACGGCAGCGCGTCTCATTTCGCTCACACTGTAACCGAGGGCAATCAGGCCTCCGCCAATAATCGACATGCTTATAAAAGGAAGCGGCGTGATTGTGCCCAGGGTAATAATCGTTCCGCCCGTGAGATACAGGGCCTTGGGATATCTGGTCAACTGGTCGGCAAGATTTTGTCCCATATCACCGGTGTCACTCGACTGGGTGACAATCATACCGGTGGCAGTGGCAATCATGAGAGCCGGAATCTGGGCGGCCAGCCCGTCACCCGCAGTCAGTATAACATAAGTCTGAATAGCCCCCACCGGTTCCATCCCCATCTGAAAAACACCGATTGCCCAGCCGCCGAGGCTGTTTATAAGTAGAATAATTATACCGGCTACAACATTTCCTTTAACGAATTTACTGGCACCGTCCATGGCACCGTAGAAGTCAGCTTCCTGCCGTATCTCTTTCCTCCGCTCTTTGGCTTCCTGCTGGTCGATCAAACCGGAATTTAAGTCCGCATCGATGGCCATCTGTTTACCGGGCATTGCATCCAGTGTAAAACGGGCTGCGACCTCCGATACACGAGTGGTACCTTTTACAATAACAAGAAACTGGATCACCATGATTATGGAAAATATTATAATACCAACAATAACATTTTCTCCCATCACAAAGCGGCCAAAAGCTGTTAT
The DNA here is from genome assembly GCA_964440635.1 of uncultured bacterium. Classification (GTDB taxonomy): domain Bacteria; phylum T1Sed10-126; class T1Sed10-126; order T1Sed10-126; family T1Sed10-126; genus CAYTSZ01. Next base: position 10,098 of record CAYTSZ010000043.1, on the reverse strand, counting down.
AACCCCCTCCACCCGCTGAGGACCGCCGAGAAGAATATTTCTGGTAGTAGTAACATTCACAGCCAGACCAAAAACAGTCTGGATCAGCAGCAGGGAGGGAAAAACAGAGAAATTGGCGACATTGTCCATGTAAACAACTGTCAAAATAACGATAACCCCGACGCTGATATTCAAAACAATCAACAGGTTCATCAGAAAAGTGGGGATAGGGATAATAATCATTATCAGAACGGCAATTACACCGATGGGCAAAAGCAGATCGGCTCCGAAAGACGTGGCGGCGTTATCCTGCGGTGGCAAGGTCAAGCTCCTTTACTTCCTGCTCCAGGCGGGCCGCTTCGCGTCGGGATACATCAGTTCTATTCTGATGAACCCAGGCGAGTACTTCGGCCACGGCGTTATAAAGATCAGGAGGAATTTCTTGTTCGAGCTCAAGTTGAATAAGAGTCCGGGCCAGCAGAGGGACCTCATAGATGGGCACACCATGTTCGGCGGCTACGCTTTTTATCCGCTGGGCAACCATCCCCTTACCTTTGGCTATCAGCACAGGGGCCTGGGTCTCTTTCTCATTATATCTTAAAGCAACGGCATAATGGGTGGGGTTGGTTATAACCACGTCGGCCTCCGGAACCTGCTCCATCATTCTTCGCTGAGCTTGTTCCTGCATTTTTTCTTGCTGCTTTTTCTTAATTTCAGGATTACCCTCTTGCTGTTTGCGCTCATCTTTAACCTGCTGGGGAGTCATTTTCAAACTCTCCATGGTCTGGTAATACTGAAAAGCATAATCGACAGGACTTAAGATAAGAAGCAGCAAAGCAGCTTTGAAAATTATTTCAAAGGCCAGCCCGATAACAAATTTAACTCCGCCCATCAAAGTAAGCTCGCTCAAAACCAGCAACATAGCGTACTCGGATTGGATAACTTCAAACGCCACGCCACCGATCATCATCACTTTCAGAAGCGAAGTGAACATCTTCCAGAGCATTTTTTTTGAAAAAAGAACTTTGTCGACAACTTTTTTAAGAGAAAATTTAATATTGGATAGATCAAATTTAAGGTTTTCAGTTGAAAAATTAAAACCGACCTGCGCTATTGTTGCCGATACACTGGCCACCAGTGCGGCCATAGAAATTGGTGCTACCACTTTGAAACAAATCCAGATGAATTCCAGCAAAAGCTTATGAATGTTTCCCTGGTTGATATCGGTGAACTTCTGCATACTCATCATCTGGGTGGTGAATTGTCGTATCTCAAAAAACATCCAGCCCCCGAGCATCCAGACCGCAAAATAACCGACGGCAAATGTCATCGCCGTGGAAAGTTCTTCCGTCTTGGGAATATTACCTTCGCTGCGGGCTTTACTTTTCTGTTTGGAGGTAGGATCCTCGGTTCGACCTTCATCGTCGGCGGCAAAAAACTGAAGATCAAATTCTTCAGGAGGACAGAAACAATCTTGCTTCATACGGTGGCCGGCAATGAGAGGATCGGCTTCAGACATCATCACATCGCCTCCAGGAGTATATTGAGTTCCCAGAATATCTCATCAAAAATATTCCTGGCTATGGCGATAAAAGCCGGCAACAGAGCGGTAAAAGTAAATAAACCGATCATTACTTTCAAACCAAATCCGAGAATCATGACGTTCATCTGGGGAGCAAGTTTGGAAACCAACCCCAGGGACATTGTCATTAAGAAAACTATCCCAATCAGAGGAAGTCCGATAAGAAACCCCATATAAAACATCTTGTCAAACTGGGTGGTCATGGTAATAACAAGGGGCCGTAAATTTATATCGTAGATCACGGGAATCTTTTCATAACTTTCAAAAACCGCCTTCAAAACAAGCTGATGGCCCCGCATAAGAAGAAATACTATAGTCATCAGCAGAGTCTTTAACTGGGAAATAATCGGCACACTTGTTTCCGCCAGCGGGTCAAAAACATTAATAATTCCAAATCCCATCTGAATGCTGTAAAACTGGCCGGAGATCTGAAATATGGTGATAACAACAAGGACCATGAAACCAATCACATAACCGACGAAAAGTTCCCCCGCCCCGATCACGGCAAGATCGGCCAGAGTTGCCGGCTGGGGCAAAAGACCCCGGGAAGCAAGAACCGGAAAAGTAAGCAGAGCTATAAGTAAAATCAACATTCCCTTGATGGTCTTGGGAATAATAGCACTGCTGAATACTGGCGCGACCATAAATACACCGGTCAGGCGCAGAAAAACGGCCAAAAAGCCGCCAAAATTATTTATAAAATATGTCATGAATTCCATTTGTCCCATTATTGACCCCCCACAACCGTCAGAAGATCCCACATCTGCAGAGTAAAATTCATCAGACGCTCGATAATCCAGGAACCGCCAAAAATAAGAACCAAAATCAAACTGGCGATTTTGGGTGCAAACGTCATGGTCTGCTCCTGGATACTGGTTGCCGTCTGAAAGAGGCTTATCGCAAGTCCGACTATCATCCCGGCCCCCAGAAGAGGCAGAGAAATCATGAGCGCATTCCAGAGTGCCAACTGTCCGATTTGAATTGCAAGTTCTAAATCCATTAGCCTACCCCGTAAACTTTGGTGAGTGATTGGGCAACCACTGTCCAGCCGTCAACAAGCACAAATAAAAGTATTTTAAAAGGCAAAGAAATCATAACCGGCGGCAGCATCATCATCCCCATGGACATTAAAACACTGGCCACAACCATATCAATGACCACAAAGGGGATAAATATCAACACCCCCATCATAAAAGCTCGTTTGACTTCGCTTAACATAAAAGCGGGAATTAGAACCCAGATTGGGACATCATTCCTGGTCTCTGGCCGGGGCAGACGAGCCGAAACCATAAAAAATCCGAGATCGGATTCATCCACATTTCTCATCATAAACGCCCTGAGAGGAATTGCCGCCTGAACCACCGCTTCACCCTGTTCAAGCTCACCGGCCAGATAGGGCTGGACCGCACGCTCGTTTATTTCCATCATTGTCGGGGCCATTATGAAAAAAGTCAAAAACAGAGCCAGGCTGATCAACACCTGACGGGGAGGCATTCCCTGCAGAGAAAGCGCTCGACCGACAAAAGAAAGAACAATTACAATCCGAGTAAAACAAGTGACCATCAGCAAAATGCTGGGGGCCAGAGCCAGCACGGTAAGCAGCATCAAAAGCTGCATGGCCACGCTCAACTCATCGGCGTTGGCTCCCTCGCCGTCCACTCCTATTTCCAGACTCGGAAACTGAAATTCAGGAGCAGCCGAAACGGGGGAAGAAAACGTGACGGAAAATCCAAATATCAAAATAAACAACAAACAGAGGCTAATAACTCCGGTTATTTCTCCGGAACCGCCTCTGAAGGTAATCATCCTTTAACAGGTCCTTCGGAGTTTTTTAAATCCTTCAACCTGGCCTGCAAATTCTCAAGGCTTGGTTCTCTTTTATTTTTATCATCAGAAAACGAATGATTCTTCGTCCCCACAAAACGACTCAGTATTTTTGAAAATCCACTTTCGGCTTCGCCATCTTTTTCGTTACCGTCAGTTAATCTTAAATCCTGAATGGTTTCCTGATCATTGATTTCACAGATATGGTTTATCGATTCAGAACTGACACCGATCACAAGATATTTTTTTCCGACCCGAACTATACGTAAAAACTGGTTTTGTCCTATGGGTAGAGAGGTATGGAGGGATAAGAATTCATTATTCGCCGGGGCCAGCCCGCTTTTTTGCAGCAGTTTGGTTACACCGAATATCCCCAGAACCACCAGAGAGAGGAAAGCAACTATTTTAAAAATAAGCCAGAGAACCCGGCTGCCGGCATTGAAATCACCTTCAGAACCAGACTCCGCGCCTGCGGCTCCACCGGCAGCGGCACTGTCAACAACAGAAGTATCCTCACCACCGGGGAGATCAAACGATTCCTCAAGAAATCGGTCGGAGGAATACCCGGAGTCTGCCAGTGCAGCGACAGGTGTACATACCAATGAGGCAAACATAATCACCAAAATTGCAGAAAATAATCCCCGGGAGGAAAGCATACGTGCTATTCCCCTTTCCATTCACATTCCAATCAATAAATTTCCCAATCCATTTGACACAATATTAATATAATAGATTTAAAGAGAAATATCAAACATTTCTTCAATGTTTTTTAAAATTAGTGTGTTGAGCAACGCCGGAACAGCGAAGTAAAAGATCGAAGAGCGGAAGAAAGGAGGAAACGAAGAGATGAAGGAGCAGATTCAATGGCTGAATCGTGATTAGGGGATTCGAAGGCTGAATCGTGATTAAGTGATTAGGTGACTGCGTGATTGGGTCATCCCGCACTCAATCGGGAACCACCAGTGAGAACTCTGGGGCTTTCCCGTAACTCCCCGATTGAGTGCTGGACGGCAATGACGGCTTTTTTGTTTGTCATTCCGGCCCCCGAGCCGGAATCCAGTGGTTTTGATTTTTGGTTTCGACCATTGACCATTGACCATTGACCAATGACCATTGACTATTGACTATCAACTATCGACTATCGACCATAAACTGGCTTTTACTTTATTCTCTCCATGGGCGATACGATTGTGGTCACACGGACACCGAAGTTTTCGTCTATGACTACAACTTCTCCGCGGGCTACCAGGCGGCCGTTTATTAGCAGGTCTACCGGTTCACCGGCCAGGCGATCAAGTTCTATAATAGAACCTGCACCGAGGTTAAGTATCTCCTTAACCTGCAGGGTGGTACGGCCCAGTTCGACCGAAACCTCCATTGGAACATCCATCAGTAGATTTATATTGCCAACTGAATCTTCACTTTCGGTGGCTTCAAACTGGGGAAAATCAACAGACTTTACCTCTTTCCCTTCAGTTGAGGCTGCTTTCGATTCGCCACCGGCCTCCTTTTTTTCAGGTTCCGGGGCAGCTTCCGCCTGTTCTTCTTCATCGGGAGCACCGAGTTTTTCGGCCACTGCGAGGGGCTGCATTTCAAAGAAAGAACCCGACTCAAAAAGATCCTCCACGGAAAGAGAATATTCCACCCAGAGAAATTTATCTTCGCTTAAAGACTCCTGGAAATCAGCAGTGCTGACAACTTCACTTTCCGGGGGCTCAAGTTCTATATTCTCACCGGTTAATTCATTTAACTTGGTGGCAAGGGAATTAGCCATCTGGTTGTACATCTCGACAATGGCGCTGGAATAAACGTCATCAAGCTCTTCAGGTGGTTCATCGCCATCCTGCCCCATCATCACATCAGCCATCAATAGAGCATCCTGCTCCGGAAGAACATAACGGGTCGTGCCGCTGACAGCGCCGCTTAATTCAGAACTTACAATAACCCATCTTTGCTCCTCGGCAAGTGCATCCTCCAGTTTACCCGGTTCCAGCACGGCACATTCAATCAGCCGGGAAGAAACCTCTCTATCAAGGATGGTAGCCAGTATGTTTTCAACAGTATCAGCTATCTCCTCGTATACATTGCGGATTTTTTCCATATCAAGTCCATCTGAATCTCCACCGCCCGGGGCGGAACTTTCATCGTCGTCTTCCTCGTCAAGCAAAGCTTCTATTTCGTCATCGGATAGTACATCATCGTCAGCCATGACTGATCGCCTCTCCTTCGAATTCTTCATCGAAAATGTCTTCTTTTAACTCATTTAACATCTCAGCTATAAACTCTTCTTCTTCCATGGGCTCCAGCAGTTGAACCGCCATGGATTGGCCTTTTTGACCCGGTTGACAGTAGTACTTGGGTCGCCCGTTTATAATCAATTCAAACGGTTCATTCAGGCCGGTATCCAGTTTTATTATATCTCCGACCTCCAGATTTATTACTTCCCGGGTATCTAATTTTGATTTACCCACTTCCACACTTATCGGAACATCAATATAATCTATTTTATCGCGTAATTTTTTGAGCTGTTCGTCGGATAACTCGTGGCTGGCAGAACTGTACCAGAAAGTGGCCGATAATTTATTGATCACGGGCCCCAGGATGACATACGGAATACAGAGGTTGGTCATCCCCTGGACATTCCCGATTTTAGTGTCAAAAGTAATTAAAACGACCATATCATTGGGCGGTATAATCTGAACAAACTGAGGGTTTGATTCAATCTGTTCAAGCCGGGGCCTCAAATCTATAACTCCCTCCCAGGCTTCACGCAGATTATTCAAGATACTCATAAATATTCTCTCGATCACACTGTGCTCGATGTCAGTCAATTCCCGATCAAGGTTTTCGGGCTGACTTTCTCCGGTTCCTCCAAACAGACGATCGACAATCTGAAAAACAAGCGTGGGATCCATTTCAAAAATAGCTTTACCGTCAAGGGGATCCATATCAAGTATTCCAAGAGTAGTCGGATTGGGGACCACTTTCATAAATTCTTCATAGCTCAACTGGTCAACCGAAGCCACCGTCAAACTGGCCAGGGAACGAAGCTGAGCGGATAGGTCGGTGGTAGTGGTTCGGGCGAAAGACTCATGAATCATCTGCATTGTCCGAATCTGGTCTTTACTGAATTTATCCGGGCGTTTAAAGTTATATGATTTTATTTTCCTGTTTTTATATTTATCATCCGGTTCAGCGGCCGACCCCGGCGACGGAGCGGTTTCAGAGACACCGGCTGTTTCAAGTTCCGGTTCCGCACCTCCCCCCTCTTCTTCCTCACCGCCAAGTTCCCCAAGCAAAGCATCTATTTCATCCTGCCCGAGCACATCATCTTCCGGCATATCGCTCACCTCCTTAACAACAGTTTATAGATAATAGTCAATGGTCAAAAGTCAATGGTCAAAACCATAAGTCAAACTCAATGGGTTCCGGCTCGCACTGTTCTTACACATCCTTGTGTTCGCAGCATTAGCACATCCGTGTGCGTCAGAGGCCGGAATGACAGTCAAAAGAAGCTGTCATTACCATCCAGCACTCCAGATATTGGATTTGCCTTACGGTTTTACCCAATCACGCAATCACCCAATCACTTAATCACCACTCAGCCGTTGAATCTTCTGCTCCTCCTTTCCTCTCATCTTCCCCTCGTCCACTCTTCCCCTCCTCCCCTCTTCGATCTTTTGCATTGCAGTTTCCCCTTGTCCCCCCTTCTCCCTGTCCCCTTGTCTGTTTTCCCCTCCTTGCCCGTAGTACTACTGGACTACGAATTCTGAGAAAAACACTTCCTGGACTCTATAGTCGGTCCGCAGTAGTTTGTTTACTTCAGAAACAATCTCATCTTTCAGTTCCTGCTGATATTCATAACTTAATCTTTCATAGCTTTTACTACCGAGAATGGAATATATCTGGTCCCGAATCTGCGGTTTGCGTGCAGCAAGTTCGGTCTTCAATTCACTTGCACCGCTTTCAGGATTAAAAGCCAGAAAAATATGCAGTTTCAGGGTTTTCTTACGACTCGTACGCGGATTTTCTTTACTGACAATAAAGTCATTTTCCATCTCAAAAGTTGCATACGGATCCCTGGTTCTGCGTTCCGGGCCTGAAGTAGAAACTTCGCTCTCCTTACCGGGCTGAGAGCTAACCATCCAGGCCTCCATGACATAGTTTGTGATGCCGATCACTATCAGTATAATGGCAATCAGGACGATAGCCCCGGCAAGAAGTTTTACAGCCAGGGAATCCATCAGACCTCCGCTGAAATCAAATAATCCACCACCGCCGTCGGATGAACTTTCTTCCTCTTCTGTTGCGGTTGCTTCCTCTTCTCCAAGTACCTCTTCTTCAGCCATTTTTAGCCTCCTTGATTTTTATCGTTTTAACGACCTCTGCGCTGAAACCATTCAGTCTGTATATCTTCGCGCAGTATAACGATTTCAACTCTTCTGTTTTTAGCTCGACCCTCTTCGGTATCGTTATCGGCTATCGGGCGCGTCGCCCCGAACCCAACCGCTGAAAGTCTATCCGATGAAATATTATTTTCCAGTAAATACTCTACAACACTGGTTGCCCGCAGGACCGATATCTCCCAGTTACTATCGTAACGGGTCGGCGGAATGTTGTCAGCATGCCCTTCAATCCTGAGCTGACGATCCCGAAATTGGGGCGCTTTTAACAACAAAGATACAGTTTCAAGAAATTCTTTACCTCCGGGAGTTATCTCCACCTGCCCACGATCAAAGAGAAGCTGATCGGTGACCTGGATAATAATTCCCCGCTCATCCTGGCGAATCGTTGCATTTTCCTGCTCCATCTCCATCATGTTTTCAATCTGGCGCGGGATGTCCTCTGAGATTGTTGTCTGAGCTTCACTTAATTCATAGACATTAATTCCCATATCCATCAATTCTCCCGGAGCCATTGTCTTGCCGGCCTCAAATATGCCAACCGCTCCCTGGAAGGAACTTATAGCAATCTGAAAGGACTCCTCCTCAATAGTGGACATAGATAAGAGGGCAACAAAAAACGTCAGCAGAAGTGTCATAGCGTCCCCGTAAGTAGTAAGCCAACGTGATTCACCACCATCGTCACCCATTGTCTACTCCTCCTCTTCCTCCGCTTCCTCCCCGACCTTACCCTCAGGCAGGAAGGCTTTAAGTTTTTCTTCAACAATCCGCGGGTTTTCACCGGCCTGGATCGCAAGAACACCTTCAATCATAAGTTCTTTCTGCAATATTTCCTCATCATTTTTCATGCTTAACCTCTGACCCATCGGAGCGCAGAGGGCGTTAGCTACCACAGCTCCATAAAAAGTAGTAATAAGAGCAACAGCCATCGAAGGCCCAAGAGCATCAGGATCGTCCAGGTTGGCAAGCATAACAACCAGCCCGATCAGGGTTCCAATCATCCCCAGTGCCGGAAACAGACCGGCCATATGAACCATGGCTCCCGAACCAAATTCATGTCGTTTGTCTATATAATTTAATTCGGTCCGCATAATCTGTTCGACCAGCTCGGGATCGGTTCCGTCAACAACAAGCTGGATGCCTTTGCGCAGGAACTCATCGTCCAGTTCCTGCAGATCATCCTCGAGAGCAAGCAAACCCTCACGGCGCGCTTTCTCGGCGAAGCTAACCATGACGGGACGGACCTCATCCACATCCAGTTGCTGCCCGGAAAAAACAACTTTCAAAACCGATATGAACTCTATACATTTATCCATCGGATAAGAGATGAAAAAAGCACCTACCCCTCCGCCGATAACAATAAAAAAGGAGGCTCCATCTATAAACATTATCGGGTTTCCGGCAATAGCCATCCCGATAAATATAACTCCCATGGTTCCAATCACGGAAACAATACTACTTAAATCCATGCTACCAGCCTCGTGTTAATACGATATTAGATCTGCTGCACATTCAAATTTTAGTAATATAAAATTTGTATTTCCCTCGTCCGCTCGGGACTGTCCTTTATATTATCGGTAACTTAGCGGAATATTTACAGTGTGAACTTGCAAAATACCGTTTTTTTCCGTTTTAAGGCGGTATTTCGGGGGTTCTGTGTATTGAAACAACACCGGGAGGCCGAATATTTCCAATTCAGGGTCTCGAAACAATTTCACCACAAAGGGGGAAAAGCAGACAAGGAGCAACGGCAACATCTAAGTCAAAACAATTTTACCACAGAGGTCACGGAGGGACACAGAGGAATTCAAAATCTTTTATAGGGGGACTTCAACATCAAATTCAAAGGCAGGTTTAACACAGAGGGCACGGAGGGACACGGAGGAAATTCTAAACATTTTAAGATTGGTAAAGTCAAAAAATTATAGCTCACGGATCAAATCTGATAACATCTGATTGGGATTAACTGCAACTTCAACATCAAAGGCTGTTTTAACACATAGTACACGGTGGAAAATATCGAAGGGACGCACATGGGAAGAGGCTAAACTTCAAGCTTCAAGGTTAAAGCCAACAGATTATTGAGTGGAGAACTGACGAAGGAGATTCAACGACTGAGTCGTGATTAAGTGATTAGGTGATTCGAAGGCTGAGTCGTGATTAAGTGATTAGGTGACTGCGTGATGGGGGAACTTCAACAGCAAAGATAAAAACCTTTCTTAAGATTGGGGAGGACAATAACAACCTGTTTTAGGCCGTCATTCCGGGGATAGAGGCAGAGCTTGAGAGGGTGTGAGCTTGAGAGCTTGA